>JAEWFB010000049.1 GCA_023389095.1 Actinomycetes bacterium | reverse complement strand
CGCCGGGTGGCGGGCGGCAGCGCTCGCTGGAGCGGGCGGCGCGCTGGCAGGGGCTGATCCCCGCCGTGCACCCGCCCGACGGGGAGCCGAAGACCGTCGAGGCCTTCGCCGCCGTCGTCGACCCGGTCCGACGGCTGCGCGCCGAGCTCGGGCTGGCGTGGGAGGGCTACGACGTCGTCGTCGAGGCCGACTCGTGGGGTGACTTCGCCTCGCTCGAGCCGGCCGAGCCCGCCGCGTGGGCCGACGCGGGCGCCACGTGGTGGGTCGAGAGCTGGTGGGACGTGCCGGCGGGGCCCGACGGCGTGGCCGAGCTGCGCCGCCGCGTCGACGCCGGGCCGCCGCCCCGCTGACCGCCGACCCGGAGCCGGGGCGCCGCGAGTCCGGTCAGCCGGGCCGGCCCAGGCGCTCGCGCTGGTCGTCGGTCAGGGCCGTGATGCGGCGCAGGTAGTCGGTCATGAAGGCGAGCTGGTCGGGGGAGAGCTCGTCGAGCATCGGGCGCCCCGCGGCGACGAGCGGCCCGTAGGCCTGCCACGTCAGGGCGTTGCCCTGCTCGGTCATCTCGACGACGACGGCCCGGCGGTCGGTCTCGGAGCGACGCCGGCGCACCAGGCCGCGCCTGGCGAGCCGGTCCACGAGCGCCGTCGTCGCGGCCGGGCGCAGCCCCGTCGCCGTGCTCAGCTGCCCGGCCGTCTTCGGGCCGTCGACGAGCCAGTCGAGGCAGCGCAGGTCGCTGGGGCCGAGGTCGAGCAGCCGCCCGACGGCGTCGTCGAACGCCTGGACCGAGCGCTGGTACTGCTGCATCGCCGAACCGAGCGCCTCGACGAGGTCGTCGCGTGCGGGTTGACGGGACGGGGTCACGACGCCTACCTTTCGAAAATCAAATCATTTGGTTCTCGTAAGAAAGGCTAGCAAGATGCGTGCTCTCGTCGTCGGAGGCGGCATCGCCGGCCCCGCCACCGCCCTGGCCCTGCACCGCGTCGGCGTCGAGCCGATCGTCCTCGAGGCGTGGCCCTGTGGTGACGGCGAGAAGGGCTCCTACCTGACCCTGGCGCCCAACGGGGTGCACGCGCTGGACGTCCTCGGCCTGCGCGAGGTGGTCGAGCCGCTCGGCTTCCCCACGCTCGGACACGAGATCGTCGGCAGCACCGGGCGGCACCTCGGCTCCCTGTCCCTCGGCGTCCCCCTCGACGACGGGAGGGTCGGCCTGACCCTCAAGCGGTCCCGGCTCGCGCTCGCCCTCGCCGACACGGCCGTCGCACGCGGGATCGAGGTACGACACGACGCCCGGGTGGTGGACGTGGACGCCACCGTCGACGCCGTGCGGGCGCGTCTCGCCGACGGCAGCACGCTCACCGCCGACGTGCTCGTCGGCGCCGACGGCGTCCGCTCCACCGTGCGCCGCGCCATCGACCCCGACGCCGCCCCCGCGCGCTACGTCGGTCTGACGAACTTCGGCGGCATCACCGAGGCCGCCTCCGCAACACACCTCGCCGCGGGGCTGCCCGAGCGCGCCTGGCACTTCGTCTTCGGGGCCCGGTGCTTCTTCGGCGCCCACCGCACCCCCGCCGGGGACGTCGTCTGGTTCGTCAACGAGCCCCGCGCGCCGATCAGCCCCGAGGAGCGCGCCGCGACGACGCCCCGGCAGTGGCAGGAGCACCTGGCCGACCTCCTCGACGCCGACGCCGGCCCCGCCGCCGCGCTGGTCCGCTCGGGCCGGCTCGAGCTGTGGGCCGACAACACCCACGACCTGCGCCGCGTGGCGACCTGGCGTCGCGGGCGGGCCGTCCTCGTCGGCGACGCCGTCCACGCGCCGGCACCGAGCTCCGGCCAGGGCGCCTCGATGGCGCTCGAGGACGCCGTCGTGCTCGCCACGAGCCTGCGCGACCACCCGGAGCCGGAGGGCGCCCTCGCCGCCTTCGAGCAGGCCCGGCGCCGACGCGTCGAGCGGATCGTCGCCGCCGGCGCCCGCAGCAGCAGCGCGAAGGTCCCCGGACGCGTCGGGCGTGTTGTGCGCGACGCCGCACTGCGCCTCGTGTTCCGGTACCTCGCCACCGAACGTGCCGGCGCCTGGATGACCGGCTACCGGGTGCCGTGGGAGGCGGAGGGGGCCGCACCGCTACGGTCGAGGGCATGACGACCTACGTCACGGCCGCCTTCTGCCTGCTGCGCGACGGGCACCTGCTCACGGTGCGCAAGGCCGGGTCGAGCCGGTTCATGCTGCCCGGTGGCAAGATCGACCCGGGCGAGTCGCCGTACCAGGCCGCCCTGCGCGAGGTGTCCGAGGAGGTCGGGCTCGTCCTGCCGGACGGCACCGGCACCCCGCTCGGGCGGTTCCACGACGTCGCCGCCAACGAGGCCGACTCGTGGGTCGACGCGACGGTGTACGTCGCGCCGCTCGGCCCGGCCGAGCGTCCCGAGCCGCGCGCGGAGATCGCCGAGCAGCGTTGGCTCGACCTCGGGGAGGACCTGCCCGACGACCTGGCGCCGCTGCTGCTCAACCACGTGGTCCCGGCCCTGCGCGCCCTCCGGCACTGACGGGTCAGCGCGGGCCGTCGTCCATGCCGATGACGCCCGCGGCGGCGGCCTTCTTCACGGCATCGGCCTCCGCCTGCGTCAGCTTCCCGTCCGTGACGGCCTGGGCGAGCCGGTCGTCGAAGGCCTTCTGACGCGCGGCCTGGTCGGCCGCGCGGACGGCGGCAAGCGCGGCCCGCACCTTCGTCACGTCCATGCCGAGCCGCTTGGCGAGCGCGGCCGTGAAGGCGTCCAGCGTGGCGCTGCGCCGGCCCGTCGACGGCGGCGCGGTGGGAGGCGTCGGCTGTGCGGCGCGCAGGTCGTCGCGCGCGCCCTTGACGGCGTCGCGCAGCGTCGACTCACTGACGCCGAGTCGAACTGCGAGGTCGGACAGCCCGCCGCCGAGCTGACCCAGGGCGAGGCCCCGCCCCCGGCCCGGGCCACCGGTGCCGTGGTCCTTGCCCGCGCCGTGGCCCTTTCCGGTGCCGAGCCCCTGCCCGTTGCCCTTGCCGTTCCCGCCGGCCGTGGCCGTGGGGGTCGACACAGCCGGGGCGTGGGCCCCGCCGCTGGTCGACGC
>JAEWFB010000576.1 GCA_023389095.1 Actinomycetes bacterium | reverse complement strand
AGTCAGTCCGCGTCCGACCCGCTCTCCGGCCTCGTCGTCGGTGAGCGACCCGATCCCGAGGCGCGTCCCGGCTGGTCGGTCGTCGACCTGCGGGCCGGCGCGCTCAACCACCACGACGTGTGGTCGCTGCGCGGCGTCGGGCTCCCGGCGGACCGCCTGCCCATGGTGCTGGGCTGCGACGGAGCAGGCGTCGACGCGGACGGTCGTGAGGTCATCGTGCACGCGGTCGTACCCTCGGAGGGCTGGCGCGGCGACGAGACGCTGGACCCGCGACGCACGCTCCTTTCCGAGCTGCACGACGGCACCCTGGCCGAGAAGGTCGCCGTGCCGAGCGCGAACCTCGTGCCGAAGCCGGAGGGCATGTCCTGGGAGACGGCCGCCTGCCTGTCGACGGCGTGGCTCACCGCCTACCGCATGCTCTTCACGAACTCCGGCGTGCGCCCGGGCGGCACCGTGCTCGTACAGGGCGCGGGTGGCGGGGTCGCGACGGCCCTGGTCCAGCTCGGGGCAGCGGCCGGCTACCGGATGTGGGTCACCTCGCGCGACGAGGCCCGAGGCGCGCGCGCCCTCGACATCGGCGCCGACCGCGTCTTCGCCTCCGGCGAGCGTCTGCCCGAGCGGGTCGACGCGGTCATGGAGACCGTGGGCGCGGCGACGTGGTCGCACTCGGTCAACTCCCTCAACCCCGGCGGGACCATCGTCATCTCCGGCGCGACGTCGGGTGACGCACCCGCCAAGGCGGAGCTGACGAAGATCTTCTTCAAGCAGCTGCGCGTCGTCGGCTCGACGATGGGGACGCGGGAGGAGCTGGCCCGCCTGGCCCAGCTCGTCGTCACGGCGGGCATCGAACCGGTCGTCGACTCGGTGCTCCCGCTCGCGCAGGCCCGCGACGGTTTCGCGCGGATGGTCGACGGCGACGTCTTCGGCAAGGTCGTCTTCACCGTCGGCTGACGGCGTCCGGCTGACCGCGTGGTGGTCGGCCGACCTGGCGCCGGCCACGGGCGAGGTCAGCGGACGTCGGCCGCCGACACGTGGACGAGGACCGAGAGTCCGTCGGCCGCCGGCACGTCGGCATCGCCGCGCAGCCCTTCGGCCCACAACGCCACCTCGAGGCGGGCCGCCGCCCGTCCGAGCTCGTGAGCGGAGTCCGCACCCAGCGTCACGGTGAGCGGGCCGATGTCGGCGGTGCCCGACTCCACGACGTGCAGGGCGGCGCGCACCGCCCGTGACACCGCCTCGAGCCGGGTGTCCGGCCCGGCTGGTGCGATCCCGACGGCGAGCGCGTCCTCACCGCCGGGCTCGACGCCGAGGGCAGCGCGGACGGCTTCGACGCGCCCGTAGCCGAACCAGTCGTCCGGGCCGGTGCGCACGAGGTCGCGACCGCGCGGGTGCGCCGTCAGCGGCTCGTCGACGAGCGCGTCCACGAGACCGCGCACCACGGCGACGGGCACGGCGCTGACCTTGCCCTTGGCGAGGTCGGCCGCCGCGGCCACCTCGTCGGCGACGCACCGCGTCGTGACGTCCAGCCGCTTGCCGTCGGCGTCGAGCGCCCCGCGGAGGTCGTCGAGCGCGCGGATGCCGTGGGCCCCCAGGGCGAAGTCGACCTGGCCGACCCGCCAGGGCCGCCCGGCGGTGTCGGACAGGACGACGCCGAGACGGACGCCGTGGACGGCCACGAGCGCGTCGTGCAGGTCGGCACAGATGCCGTCGGGGTCGTGCGGCAGCAGCAGCCAGCCACCGCGGTCACCGGTGTTCGACCCGTCGACCCCGGCCGCCGCCATGATCGGGCCCGCCTTCGCGCGCACGACCCGCGTGACGCGGTCGCCGAGGGAACGCTCGGCCACGACGTACTCGGTCTCGGCGTGGACGACGCGGTCCTTGTCCGGGTCGTGCGTGACGAGGCCGAGCGACTTGCTCGCGATCTTGCTCGAGACGACGACGACGTCACCGTGCTCGAGCCGCAGGCCCGCGTGGGCGAGCCCCCTCGTGACGACGTCGCCGAGGTCGTCGCCCTCGCGCACCTCGGGGATGCCGGTGAGGGGCAGGACCGTGACGACACCCTGCGTCCGGGCGGCCGGCGTCGGGGCGGCCGGCGTCGTCACGCGGGCGTCCTCGTGGCGCGCAGCCGCATGCCGAGGTCGAGCGCCGCGCCCGCCAGGTCGGCGGCGGCGTCCGGCGAGCTCATGAGCAGCGGCCGGTAGGTGACCTCGAGGCCCCGGCGCGGGGGCATCGGGTCGTCCTCCGAGACGAGCCAGCCGTCGAGGAAGTCCGCGTAGAGGCCCGCGACACCGGCGCTCGACTCCTCGACGCCGATGGTGCGCAGGCACACGTCGGCGTGCCCGCGCACGGGCCGGCCACCGACGAGGGGAGAGACGCCGACGACGGGCGCCCGACTGCCGCGCAACGCGTCGCGCACGCCGGGGACGCCGAGGACGATGCCGATCGACACGACGGGGTTGCTCGGGGGCAGCAGCACGACGTCGGCGTCGCGGATCGCGTCGAGGACCCCGGGCGCCGGGGCCGCGGCGTCGAGGCCGGCGACGACGAAGCGCTCGGCGGGCAGCTCGGCGCGGTGGCGCACCCACCACTCCTGGAAGTGGATGGCCTGCGTGCGGCCGCCGTCGTCGACGACGACGTGCGTCTCGACGGGGGTGTCGGTCATCGGCAGGAGACGCACGCCCTGCTCGGGCAGGCCCCACCGCGCGGCCAGCCGTTCGACGACCGCCGACAGCGTCATCCCCTGCCCGAGCAGCTGCGAGCGGTAGACGTGGGTGGCGAAGTCCTTGTCGCCGAGGGTGAACCACTGCGGCGTCGCACCGAGGGCGGCGAGCTCCGCGGCCAGGTGGTGCGACTCGTCGGCGCGCCCCCAGCCCTGGCCCTCGTGGACACCGCCGCCGAGCGTGTAGAGCAGCGTGTCGAGGTCGGGGCAGACCCGCAGGCCGAAGAGGGTGATGTCGTCGCCGGTGTTGCCGATGACCGTCAGCTCGACCGGCTCGTCGCCGACGACGGACGCGGGGGAGTGGACGTGGCGGAGCAGGCCGCGGAGGAACCGGGCGCCGCCGACGCCTCCGGCGAGGGCAGTGATGCGCATGACCCCGATCCTCTCAGCCCGGTCCGGACGCGCCGGAGACGGGTCGGAAGCTTGTCTATCACAGGACGGCGAGCGCCTCACCGAGTTCGAGCAAATATCACTAACGGGCTTGACGTAGGGCGTATGACACACATGTAATTTCATTGTTGTATTCGTCGGAGTCGGTACCGAGGCCGATGGACCCACGTGGGGTGGGTCCAGTGCCAGGGGAACGGTGCCGCCGGGTACAGCGAGTGCTGACACACAAGAGAGTCAGGGTCGAGGAGGGGTCATGCACGAGCTGATGGTGGTTATGTCTGATGTCGGGACTGAGGAGGGTGAGCTCTCCTGGCAGGAGCGTTCGCTCTGCGCCCAGACCGACCCGGAGGCGTTCTTCCCCGAGAAGGGCGGCTCCACGCGCGAGGCCAAGAAGGTCTGCGTCGGGTGCGAGGTGCGAGCCGAGTGCCTGGAGTACGCCCTCGCGAACGACGAGCGCTTCGGGATCTGGGGCGGTCTGTCCGAGCGGGAGCGCCGCAAGCTGAAGAAGCGCGCGGTCTGACCGTGGTCGTAGGGCCCGGGCCCCAGGTGTCCGGGTGAACGTGACCGCTGTGCCCGACGAGCTCGCAGAGGACCGCAGCGCCCACTGGGGCGCCGCGCACGGGTCGATGTCCGCTCCCTCCACCGGACCCCGACCCAGCGCCATGGTCGATGCGATCGTCGTCGTGCACAACGGTGCGACGTGGCTGGCGCAGTGTCTGGACGGGATCGCCACCCAGACACTGCCGCCCGCGCGTCTTCTCGTCGTCGACGTCGCGAGCAGCGACACGTCGGCGGCGATCGCGCAGGCCCATGCACGGGTGCGCAGGACCGTCCCCGTCGACGTCCTGCGCCTGCCGGCGCGCGTCCCGCTCGGGCGTGCCGTCGAGGCCGCAATGGCGCACCTGCGCCCGGGCGACGCCGGCGGCGTCCGGCCCGACTGGGTCTGGGTGCTGCACGACGACACCGCGCCCGACCCCACCGCGCTCGCCCGGCTGCTCCAGGCGGGCCAGCGCTCGTCCTCGGTCGGCATCGCGGGGCCGAAGCTCGTCGCCTGGGACGACCCGCGGCGCCTCGTCGAGCTCGGCATCCAGATCACCCGCACCGGCCGCCGGCTCGGCCGGCCGATGCGCGGAGAGGCCGACCAGGGCCAGTACGACCACCGCACCGACGTCCTGGCCGTGAGCACGGCCGGGATGCTCGTGCGCCGTTCCGTGTGGGACGACCTCGGCGGGTTCGACCCCGCCTTCACCGAGTACGGGGCCGACCTCGACCTCGGCTGGCGGGCCCAGCTCGCCGGCCACCGCGTCGTCGTCGTGCCCGCAGCCGTGGTTCGCGACGCGTCGGCAGGGGTCGACGGCCGCCGTCCGGACGGGCCGCGCCCGCGCGAGGTCGAGCGCCGCTCGCGCCGCGCCGCGCGGCAGGTGACGCTGGCCCGCTGCTCCCCGCTCGTCGCCCCGTTCCTCGCCGTGTGGCTCGCCGTGTCGAGCGTCGTCGCCGCCCTCGGCCTGCTCGTGGCCAAGCGGCCCCGGCTCGCGTGGCGCGAGCTGTCCGACGTATCCGCCCTGCTGCACCCGGCCGCGACGACCGCCGCCCGCTGGCGCGGACGCTCGACCAAACGCCTGCGTCGCGACCACCTCGCGACGCTCTTCGTGCCCCCGTCCGTGGCCGCTCGGACCACCTTCGACCACTTCCAGGACGCCGTCGCCCCGGAGCGCGCCGCCCGCCGCGAGGCCGCGCCGACCACGGAGACCGGCCCGACCGCCGACGACACCGACTCCCTCGCGGGCCTGCCGGCCTCGATCGCCCGACGCGTGCTCACCCACCCGGGCTTCCTGGCCGTCGTCACGGTCCTCGTCGCGAGCGCCGTCGCCTGGCGCGACACGATCCGGGCCGGCGGCCTGTCGCCGGCGCACACCGGCCTTGCCGGTGGGGAGCTGCGCCCGGTGGCCACGGGCTCAGACGGGCTCTGGCACGCCTTCCTCGACGCGTGGCACGGCTCGGGACTCGGGACCGGTATCGAGTCCGGCCCGCACGTCGCGGTGCTCTCGGCCCTGACCTGGCTCGCCGAACGCGTCCCCGGTGTCGCCGAGAGCCGCTCGAGCGCCGGCCTGACGATCGCCTGGCTGCTCGTGCTGGCCCCGGTGCTGGCGACGTGGTCGGCCTACCTCGCCGGACGCGTCGTCACGTCCTCCCCGGTGGCCCGCGGCGTCGCCGCGCTCGCCTGGGGCTCGTCCGCCGTCGTGCTCACGGCCACCTCGCACGGACGCGTGACCCTCGCCGTCGCCCACGTCCTGCTGCCCTTCGTCCTCGCCGGCTTCGCCCTCGCGGCACGTCGCGACGGCACCTTCACGGCGACCTTCGCCACGGCGCTGGCCACGGCCCTGGCGGGGGCGTTCGCGCCGCCGCTGCTCGCCGTGTCGGTGGTGGCCGCGTTCCTGCTGCTCGTGCTCGGGCCGGGACTGCGGCGGGCCCGAGCCCTCGTCCTGCTGCTCGTCCCCACCGCCCTGCTCGGCCCGTGGGTCGTGCAGTTCGTCGACGACTGGCGCCTGCTGCTGTCCGGGCCGGGCCTCGTGGCCACGGGCTCGGACGCCGGGCCGTGGGGCCCGGTTGCGCTCGTCCTGGGCCAACCCGGGGCGTCGTCGTGGACGGCGTGGCTCGTCGCACCGGTGCTGGTCCTCGGGCTCGTCGGGCTCGCGGTCCGGGCTCGCTCGCGGGCCGAGTCGGTCGGCCTCGTGGTGGCCGGCCTGCTCGCCGTCGTCGGTCTCGTCGCAGCCGTCGGCGGGTCGCGCGTGGTGCTCGGCTCGGCCGAGACCGGCGTCGGCACGTCCGCCCCCGCCCACCTGTGGGCCGGCGTGGGCCTGCAGCTCTGGCTCGCGGGCCTGCTCGTCGGGGTGCTCGCCGGCAGCCGTCCCGTCCTCGCGCACCTGCGCCGCGGCGCGGGGC
>JAEWFB010000527.1 GCA_023389095.1 Actinomycetes bacterium | reverse complement strand
GGGCACGGCCGGCCGGTTCGGACGGTCGGGAGGTCGGGAGGTCGGGAGGTCGGACGGGCGGGAGACATCAGGACCCGGGGCGAGCCGGGGAGGCCGGTCAGTGCAGGACGGCGAACGGGCGCATCCGCGCCACCGGGCGCACGATCCGGTGACCCGTCAGCACCGACATGGCGGCGTTGACGCCGTGGTCGTCGAGGTGCGGCGCCGACGACGGCGCCTCGTCGGTGTAGCGGTAGCGACGCGTCGAGCGGCCGCCCGGGTCGAGGGTCGAGCGTCCGTCCTTCTCGAACTGCTCGATGACGGTGCCCGCGCCGTGGCAGGCCGAGTGGAGGCTGTCGCCGCTGCGCGCGCCGGCGACAGCGAGGTAGGAGGACGTGCGGTGCGTGCCGGGCAGCAGCACCGCCTGCCCGGTCGTCGCGAAGACCGACCCCTCGGGCATCCGGTCGGCCGGGAACGCGCGGCACGAGTTGTGCCGGTGCACCACGGCCCGCTGCCCGCCGACGTTCTCCTCGTAGATCGAGTTGTGCGGCGAGTCGACGATGAGCCGGCCCGGTTCGCCGCCGAACGCGTCGAGGGCGATCCGCCGCAGCGCGGCGTACGTGGCGACCCGGAAGGCGTAGCCGTAGTTCATCGCCGCGGCGTTGGCGAGCATGAGCCGCTGGCCCTCGTCGCTGTCGAGGTCGACGGGCGCGCAGCCCTTGGCGAAGTAGAGGCGCATCCGCTCGCGCAGCTGGGCCGCCGACCGCGCCGTGGCCAGGTGGTAGAGCGGCTTCTGCACCGCCATGACCGCCTTCATCGCGCGGGCGGTGTCCTTGCGCCGCTGGAACAGGTGCCCGATCTCCCCGGTGAGCACGCCACCGCCCGCGTGGTACTGCAGCGTCACCTGCCCCTGCCGGATGCCGAGCAGCTCGGCCGCCTCGGGGTCGAGGATCTCCTCGACCTGCTGCAGCTCGACGAAGTGGTTCGTCGGGCCGACGGTGCCGAAGCGCAGCCGCGCCAGCTGCCAGGTCAGAGCGGGGATCTCCTTGCGCAGCCGGGCGCCGCCGCCCCACGGCTCGAGGTCGACGCGTCCGGACTCCTCGATGCGCTCGAGCTCCTCGGCGTCGACGCCCCAGCGCTCGGCGGCGAACTGCGCTCCCTCGGTGGCGGCCGCGACGACCTCCCCGGCGCTCAGCTCGCGGGCGCCACGCGTCGGGTAGGGGTACTTCTCCTTGACGGCCCGGTAGAAGGCGTCGACGGCGTGGTCGGCGGGCTTGTCGGTCCCGAGCGCGATGAGGGCCATGCCGCAGTTGACCGACGAGCTGGTGAACGTCGGTCGGATCGTGCCGCGGGTCGCCACGGCGATGCTCGAGGGCATCTCCATCTTGCGCTTGTGGTGGAAGTCCGGCAGGACGACGGGCGGCGCCGCGAGGTCGAGGCCGGCCGCCCCCATCTCGAAGGAGTGCAGCACCGCCTCGTCGGCCATCAGGCCCGGTCCCTCGATGACGGTGGCGGTCCGTGCCGGGCGGCCGCCCGGCACGATGGTCGCCCGGTGGGTCGCTCCGGTCGCTCCGGTTGCTCCGGGTGCTCCGGGTGCTCCGGTAGCCCCGGGTCCCGGGTGCTCGGCGCCGGTACCGGCGATGACGGTGAGGTCCACGATCGTCCCCTCTTCCTGGTCGTGGTGTGCGTGGTCTGGTCAGGCGGTGCTTCGGTGCGGACCGGCGCGGACGCGAGGTGCGGTGCCCGGTGCCGTGCGGGTCGGCTCAGTAGTCGTCCGGGTAGGGCGCGGCGACGACGCGGCGACGGTCGTCGCGGGCGCGCCGGTAGTTGCCCAGGAGCAGCTCGAGGGCCGACTTGACCTCCTCGACGGCGTTGCGCGACGCGGCCTCGAAGAGCGTCTCGAGCTGACGGTCGAAGTCGGGGTCGGTCGCGTCGGTCCACGTGCTGAAGATCCGCGGGTGGGCCGTCTCCTGGCGGTCCTCCTCGTCGGCGAAGAGCACCTCGTGCAGCTTCTCGCCCGGCCGCAGGCCGGTGAAGCGGATGTCGGCCTCGGGCAGCCCGAGCTGGCGGGAGTAGCTCTGCACGAGGTCGACGATGCGCACGGGCTGGCCCATGTCGAGGACGAACGTCTCGCCGCCCCGCGCCAGGTGGGCCGCCTCGAGGACGAGCCCCACGGCCTCCTCGATCGTCATGAAGAACCGGGTCACCTCCGGGTCGGTCACGGTGAACGGCTCGTCGTTGCGCACCTGCTCGGCGAGCACGTGCAGCAGCGACCCGCGGCTGCCGAGGACGTTGCCGAACCGCACCGCCGACACGATGGTCCGGCCGGAGTCACGCGAGGCGTGCCGGGTGACCCGCTCGGCCAGCTGCTTGGTCGCGCCGAGCACCGACGTCGGGTCGGCGGCCTTGTCGGTCGAGATGAGGATGAACCGGTCGACCCCGAGCTCGACGGCGGCCCGCACGACGTTGAGGGTGCCGGCGACGTTGGACTTGACGCCCTCGCACGGGTGCCGCTCGAGCATCGGCAGGTGCTTGAGCGCCGCTGCGTGGAAGACGACGTGCGGGCGGACGTCGGCGATGACCTGCCGCATCCGGCCGGCGTCGCGGATGTCGGCGACGACGACGTCGTCGGAGTCGAGCAGCCCCTCGCCGGTCAGCTCGAGCTGGAGGCGGTGCAGGTTCGACTCGTCGTGGTCGAGCATGACGAGCCGCTCCGGCCCGAAGCCGTTCACCTGGCGGCACAGCTCGCTGCCGATGGAGCCGCCGGCGCCGGTGACGAGCACCCGGGCCCCACGGATCGTGGCCTGCACCTCGGGCGAGACGACGTGCATCTCGGGCCGGCCGATGAGCGCCCCGACCTCGAGCGAGCGCAGGTCGGTGCCGACGACGTCGCGCTGGAGCATCGAGATGAACGAGGGCAGGTGCCGCACGCTCGCCCCGACGCGGGCGGCCGTCGTGGCCAGGATGCGCACCTGGTCGGCCGGCAGCCCGGGGATCGCGAGCAGCACGACGTCGACGCGCTGCACCGTGACGACCGAGAGCAGGTCGGACAGGGTGCCGAGCACCGGCAGCCGGCGCACGACGCGCTTGCTCGTGTCGTCGTCGAGGAAGCCGATCGGCGCCAGGCCGAAGTCGCGCACCCGCTCGAGGTCCCGGGCGAGCGCGCGCCCGGCCTCGCCCGCACCGACGATCAGGGTGCGCAGGCCCTTCTGCAGCGTCGGCACGAAGCCGATCTCCGCCGGTGTCCATCCGTAGCTCAGTGTCGTAGTCACCGTGTGGCTCCCCTCCGTGCACTGTCGGCCAGGGCTGAGCAGACCTGGTCGATCTCCACATCCGTGATGACCGCGTCCATCGGCAGGGAGAGGATGCGGTCGAAGACCCGGTCGGCGCCGGGTAGCCCCTCGTCGGGGACGATGCAGTGGTCCCGGAACCACGTGAGGTGGTGCAGCGGGATGAAGTGCACCGAGGTGCACACGCCTCGGGCGCGCAGCTCGTCGATGAGCTCGTCGCGCCCCATGCCGAAGGCTGGCTCGATGCGCACCGTGTAGAGGTGCCAGGCGTGCCGACCGGTGACGGCCCGCGGCGGCCGCCGCAGCCCCGGGATGCCCGAGAGACCCTCGTCGTAGCGTGCGGCCACCTCGGCGCGCCGGGCCTGGTCGAGGTCGAACCGGCGCAGCTGCGCCCGCCCGATCGCGGCCTGGACGTCGGTCATGTTGGCCTTGAGGCCCTCGGCGGCGACGTCGTAGCGCCAGCCGCCACCGGGCAGGTAGCGGCGCCACGCGTCCGCGGACATGCCGTGCAGCCGGGCCTGCCGGATGCGGTGGGCGAGGTCCGGGTCGTCGGTCGTCACCATGCCGCCCTCGCCGATCGGCAGGTTCTTCGTGGCGTAGAAGCTGAAGCACGTGGCCCGCGAGATGGTGCCGACCGGCTCGTCACCGACGACGGTGCCGAGGGCGTGGGCCGCGTCCTCGACGACGTGCTCGAGGTCGACGCCGGCAGCCTCGGCCACCGCCCGCACGTCGGTCGGCAGGCCGGCCAGGTGCACGACGACGAGG
>JAEWFB010000516.1 GCA_023389095.1 Actinomycetes bacterium | reverse complement strand
TCGCCACGCTGGTCGCCGAGGGCGACGTCGACGCGCTCGCCGGGCTGGCGCGGCTCGCCTCGACGGTCGCCGTCGGCCTGGTCGCCGTGCCCTTGGGCGTCGCGGTCGACCGGGCCCTGGTGCGCAGGCGGCTCGGGTGAGACGTCGCAGCCGTCGGCGGCCGAGGATCCTCGGGCGACGTACGCCCACGGTCGCACCGGGGGTCCGGCGGCGGCCGCGCACCGGAGTCGTCGGGGTCGTCGTGGTGCTCGTCGTCGTGCTCTTCGGTCTGCTCGTCGGGCGCCTCGGCGAGCTCCAGCTCGTCCAGGGCGCGCAGCTGGCGCGCGCCGCGGCCGGCGTGAACACCCGCACCGTGACCGACCACGCCCTGCGCGGGCGGATCCTCGACCGCAACGGCACGCCGCTCGCCACGAACACCTTCACGACGACGGTCACCATCGAACGGGCCACGCTCGTCGGGGCACGCGACGGCGGCCGGGCGCTCGTCGCGTCGGTGGCCTCGGCCCTCGGGCAGCCGTTCGAACGCCTGTGGGACAAGACGATGCTGTGCGGGACCGCGGGTGCTCCGAGCGCCCCGGCGTGCTTCAACGGCTCGCCGTACGTGCCCATCCCGGTCGCGACCCGCGTCGACGAGCGTCGGGCGCTGACCCTGCTCGAACAGCCCGAGAAGTACCCGGGCGTCGGGGTGCTCGCCGAGCCGGCCCGTGGCTACCCGCGGCCCGACGGCGCGCTCGCACCCCACCTGCTCGGCTGGGTGGCCAGGGCCGACGCGTCGGAGGTGACCGGCAGCGACGGGCGCATCGACGCCGAGGACGTCGTCGGCCGCTCGGGGCTCGAGCAGCAGTACGACGCGGTGCTGCGCGGCACGAACGGCTCCACGGTCGTGGCCGTCGACCCGCGCGGGATCGTCACGAGCACGGTGTCGAGCACGGCGGCGGTTCCGGGCCGCGACGTCGTGACGCACGTCGACGCCCGGCTCCAGGCGCGCGTCGAGGCCGCCCTGTCCGGCGCGGTGGCCCGGGCACGGGCGGAGCATCTGCCCGCCGACTCCGGCGCCGCGGTCGTGCTCGACGCGACGAACGGCGCCGTCGTCGCCGCGGCGAGCTACCCGACCTACGACCCCGGGCTGTTCACCGGGGGGATCACCACCGCCGCGCTGGACCGGCTGACGAGCGAGGCGGCGGGCGTGCCCCTGTCCTCGCGGGTCACCGCCCAGACCTTCCCGCCGGCCTCCACGTTCAAGGTCGTCTCGGTGCCGGCCGCAGTCAACGCCGGCGCGCGCCTCGACGGGCGCTACGACTGCTCGCCGAACGTCGACGTCGGCGGTCACGTCTTCAACAACTACGAGTCCCGCGGGTACGGCCTCATCGACCTTCACAAGACCCTCGTCGTCTCGTGCGACACCGTCTTCTACCGCCTCGCCTACGCCGCGTGGCTCGCCCAGGGCGGCCTCACCGCCGCCAGCACCGCGCCCGACCCGTTCGTGGCCATGGCGCGGGCGTTCGGACTCGGCCGGCGCACCGGTGTCGACCTGCCGGGGGAGTCGGCCGGACGCGTCGCGGACCGCCAGTGGAAGGAGACGACGTGGGCCGCCACCCGCGAGACCACCTGCCGGCGCGCGCGCACCGGCTACCCGGAGGTGGCCCGCACCGACCGCGCGCGGGCCGACTACCTGACCCGGCTCGCCCAGGAGAACTGCGCGAGCGGGTACCAGTACCGCGCCGGCGACGCCGTGAACTTCTCGATCGGCCAGGGCGACACGGCGGTCACGCCCCTGCAGATGGCCACGGTCCACGCGGCCCTCGCCAACGGCGGCACCCTCTGGCAGCCGCAGGTGGCGGCGGCGTACCGCTCGGCCGACGGGGCCACGACGCCCATCGCGCCCCGACGCGTGGGCACCGTGCCCCTGCGCAGCGACGTCGGTGCCTACGTTCGTGCCGCGCTGGCCGACGTGACGCGTCCGGGCGGGTCCGCCGGGTCGGCTTTCGCCGGCTTCCCGCAGGATCGCTACCCCGTGGCGGGCAAGACCGGCACCGGCGAGGTCTTCGGCAAGAAGGCCACGGCGTGGTTCGTCGGCTACGGGCCGACGACCCGCCCGAAGTACGTCGTCGCCGTCGTCGTGAGCCAGGGCGGATCGGGCTCGAAGGTGGCGGCGCCCGCCGTGCGCGAGGTCTTCGATGCCATCCTTGCCCTGAGGATGTGACCCACCGAACCGAGAGGCCGACGTGGACGACTACCTGAGGACCGACGCGCCCGTCGTCGAGGCCCTCGACCGGGCCTGGCGCCACAGCCGGCTCACTGCCCGAACCCGCTTGTCCCGCCTGCGCTCTCGCGTGTTCCTGCTGCTCCAGAGCGCCATCGCGGCCGGGGTGGCGTGGTTCGTCGCGCACAACGTCGTCGGGCACGCGACGCCGTTCTTCGCCCCGATCGTGGCGATCGTCTGCCTCGGCATGTCCTACGGCCAGCGGGTACGGCGTGTGCTCGAGGTCGCGGTCGGGGTGGCCGTCGGCGTGTTCACCGCCGACGTCTTCGTCCACTTCGCCGGCAGCGGCCCGTGGCAGATCACCGTCGTCGTGTTCTTCTCGATGGCCTTCGCCCTGCTCCTCGACGGTGGGCCGCTGCTCGTGACACAGGCCGCCGTGCAGAGCGCCACCATCGTCGCGCTCGCGGCGAGTCCCGGGCAGGCGCTGTCGCGGTGGACCGACGCCCTCATCGGCGGCGCCGTCGCCCTGGTCGCAGCGGTCGTCGTCCCGCAGGCGCCGCTGCGCCGACCGCGCGTCGCGGCGGCCGAGGCCGTCGCGAAGATCAGCGAGCTGCTCCGGCAGGCCGTGCGGCTCGCCGACGACGGCGACGTCGACGGGGTGGCCCAGGTGCTCGCGTCGGCCCGGGGGACGGAGTCGCTGCTGCGCGAGCTGCGGCAGGCCGCCGACGAGGGCCTGGCCGTCATCACCAGCTCGCCGCTCTCGCGGCGTCGCCACGCACCGCGCGTCCGCTCGATGGCCGACCTCGTCGAGCCCCTCGACATCGCCATGCGCAGCACGCGCGTGCTCGTGCGCCGGGTCACCATCGCCGTGGGCCGCGACGAGGAGCTGCCCGACAGCTACCTGGCCCTGCTCGGCCGGCTCGCCGACGCCACCGACGTCATGGCCCGCGCGCTCGCCGAGAACGCGTCCGCGTCCGCCGGGCGCAACGCGCTCCTCGTCGTGGCGAACGAGATCGGCGACCTCCCGCGCACCTCGAGCCTGGCGACCGAGACCGTCCTCGCGCAGCTGCGGTCGCTGACCCTCGACCTGCTCCAGGTGTCGGGGATGGGCCTCGAGGAGGCCCACGCCGCGATCCCGCCCGAGCGCGAACGAGGCTGACGCGTCGGTCGTCGGGCGCGTCGGGCGCGTCGGGCGCGTCGGGCGTCGGCGTTCGCGGGGGAGTGGTGGGGACGACGAAGGGGCCGGGTCCGTGCGGACCCGACCCCTGCGTCGGTGTGGCGCCCGGCTCGGCGCCCGGCTCAGGCCGAGGGCGTCATCTCGTGCGGCGTCGACGGCAGCTTCTCGACGCGGGGGTCACCGGCGTCGGCGAAGTAGTCGGCCGGGATCGTCTCGTCGTGGCCCTCCGGCGCCTTCGCGGCACGGAGCACCAGCGTGAGCACGGCGGCGACGACGACGTTGATGGCGAACGCCGTGACGGCGATGTAGCCGAGCTGTCCGATGAGCGGCATGTTGGCGACGGAGCCGGCGAAAGGCGCGCCCGTGGCCTTGTTCGTCACGTTGTACGCGGCGACCGTGCCGTACACCATCCCGACCGCCCACCCGGCGAGCAGGGCCCACCGGTGGAACCAGCGGGTGTAGAGGTAGAACACCAGTGCCGGGAACGTCTGGAGGATCCAGATGCCGCCGAGCAGCTGGAAGTTGATCGCGTTGCTCTTGTCCAGGGTCAGCACGAACACCAGGGCGAACGCCTTGACGACGAGCGAGGTGATCTTGCTGACCTTGGCCTCCTGCTGCGGGGTCGCCTCCGGCTTGAGCCACGCCTTGTAGATGTTGCGGGTGAACGTGTTGGCCGCGGCGATCGACATGATCGCGGCCGGCACCAGCGCACCGATGGCGATGGCGGCGAAGGCCACACCGGCGAACCAGGCGGGGAACATGTCCTCGAACAGCTGCGGGATGACGAGCTGGCCGTTGACCTTGCCGTCGAGGCCCACCGGCTTGGTGCCGGCGGCGATCGCGACCCAGCCCAGCAGCGCGAGCAGGCCGAGCAGGAACGAGTACGCCGGCAGGATCGCGGCGTTCTTGCGGATCGTGTTGCGGTTCTTGGCCGACAGGCTCGCCGTGACCGAGTGCGGGTACATGAACAGCGCCAGCGCCGAGCCGAGGGCCAGCGTCGCGTAGGCCCAGTACGCCTTGGGGCCGGGGATAAAGACGTTCGGGTTGCCGGTGGCGGCGTTCGTCGTCGTCGTCATCTTGTGCTTCGCCGCGTCGAAGACGTGACCCCAGCCGCCGACCTTGGAGGGCAGGTAGATGACCGCCACGATGATGACGATGTAGATGAGGATGTCCTTGACGAAGGCGATGATCGCCGGTGCGCGCAGACCGGAGGTGTAGGTGTAGAGCGCGAGCACGAGGAAGGCGATGAACAGCGGCAGGTCGTTCTGGACCCAGTTGCCGCCGGCGCCGACACCCGCGACCTCGAGGACGGCCTGGATGCCGACGAGCTGCAGCGCGATGTACGGCATCGTCGCGAGGAAGCCGGTGACGGCGACCGCGAGCGACAGGCTGCGAGAGCCGGACCGGCCCTGCACGAAGTCGGCCGGCGTCACGTAGCCGTGCCGGTGCGACACCGACCACAGGCGCGACATGAAGACGAAGATGATCGGGTAGAGCACGATCGTGTACGGCACGGCGAAGAAGCCGTTGACGGCGCCGAAGGCCCACATCGCGGCCGGGACGGCCACGAACGTGTAGGCCGTGTAGAGGTCGCCACCGAGCAGGAACCACGTGATCCACGTGCCGAAGCTCCGGCCGCCGAGGCCCCACTCCTCGAGGCTCTCCATGCTCGCCGGACGCCGCCAGCGCGCCGCCCAGAAGCCCGCTCCGGCGACGAGGACGAAGAAGAAGACGAGCACGGCGAGCGCGACGCCGTTGACGCCGGTGTTGGTGGCCGCGGGGGCGAGGGCGCTCATCGGTTGCCGTCCTCTCGGTCACGCGCGGAGTCCTCGTGCGAGTCCTCGTAGGAGTCGCCCTCCGAGCTCATCGGGACGTGCGGCCGGGCCCTCAGGACGAGGCGGTAGGCCGTGTACGTCAGGGCCGAGCAGAGGATGACCCAGAGGAACTGGTACCAGATGAAGAACGGGAACCCGCCGAGGCGCGGCTCGTCCTTGGCGTAGGTGCCCACGAGCATGAGGGCGGCGATCGGGATCGCGAGGAGCACGCCGGCGACGGCCAGCAGGCCCTTGTTCGCCGGTGGCGCCGAGTGTCGGTGCGAGGTGGAACTCACGCGGGTGACCTCCGTTGGTCGGGCCGGGGGTCCGGCCGTGCGTGTCGGAACGTACTCTCGCCCATGCCCTGGATGTGGGGTGCGACACAGGCAGTTGCGGATCGACACCCGATTCGTGACGTCGACGCCGGCTGGGTGGAACCGTGGTCGGGCGCTCGGGCTCGCCCAGATAGGGTGCCCTCATGGCTGATTTCGATGTCGTTGTGCTCGGTGCCGGTCCCGGTGGCTACGTCGCGGCGATCCGCGCGTCGCAGCTCGGCAAGAAGGTCGCCGTGGTGGAGAAGCAGTACTGGGGCGGCGTCTGCCTCAACGTCGGCTGCATCCCGAGCAAGGCCCTGCTCAAGAACGCCGAGCTGTCGCACACCCTGACCCACGAGAAGCAGAAGTACGGCATCGAGGGCGACGCCACGATGAGCTACGGCCCCACGCACGCCCGCAGCCGCAAGGTCTCCGAGGGCATCGTCAAGGGCGTCCACTTCCTCATGAAGAAGAACAAGATCGAGGAGGTAGACGGCTGGGGCACGCTGACCTCGCCGACCTCGATGGACGTCGCCCTCAACGCCGGAGGGTCGCGCACCATCACCTTCGACAACCTCATCATCGCGACCGGCTCGGTCACCCGCATGATCCCCGGGGTGCAGGTGAGCACGAACGTCGTCACCTACGAGGAGCAGATCCTCGACCCCGAGCTGCCCGGCTCGATCATCATCGCCGGCTCGGGTGCCATCGGCGTCGAGTTCGCCTACGTCATGAAGAACTTCGGCGTCGACGTCACCATCGTCGAGTTCCTCGACCGCATGGTCCCCACCGAGGACGCCGACGTGTCCAAGGAACTGCTCAAGCACTACAAGAAGCTCGGGGTCAACGTCCTGCTCGGCACCAAGGTCGAGTCGGTCGAGGACACCGGTTCGGGCGTGCGCGTCACGGTGAGCCCGGCGGCCGGCGGCGAGCAGAAGGTCCTCGAGGCAGACCGTCTGCTGTCCGCGATCGGCTTCGCGCCGCGCACCGAGGGCTACGGCCTCGAGGCCACCGGCGTCGCCCTCACCGACCGAGGCGCCATCGAGGTCGACGAGTACGGCCGCACCAACGTGCCCAACGTCTACGCGATCGGCGACGTCACGGCCAAGCTCATGCTCGCCCACGTCGCCGAGGCCATGGGCATCGTCGCCGCCGAGACGATCGCCGGCGTCGAGACGATGGCCATCGACCACCGCTTCATCCCGCGGGCGACCTACTGCCAGCCGCAGATCGGGTCGATGGGCCTGTCCGAGGCCCAGGCCAAGGAGGCCGGCCACGACGTCAAGACGGCGACCTTCCCGTTCTCGGCCAACGGCAAGGCCATGGGCCTCGGCGAGCCGGTCGGCTTCGTCAAGGTCATCGCCGACGCCGAGCACAACGAGATCCTCGGTGCCGCCCTCATCGGGCCCGACGTCACCGAGCTGCTCCCGGTCCTCAACCTCGCGCAGACCTGGGACCTCACGGCCGACGAGGTGTCGCGCACGGTGTTCGCGCACCCGACGCTCGGCGAGGCGGTCAAGGAGGCCGTGCACGGTATCGCCGGCCACATGATCAACTTCTGACGCGTCCCCTCACCGGACGCGTCCCACGCGCGAAGGGCGCCCCCCCGCGGGGGCCCCCGGGGGCCCCTAGCCG
>JAEWFB010000515.1 GCA_023389095.1 Actinomycetes bacterium | reverse complement strand
CTCGTCGGTGCGGCGGGCGAGGCGTCGGGCGGTGCGGCGGGCGGGGCGGGACGGAGGTCGGACACGGGGCTCCTCGGGGTGGGGTGAGCGCGCGAACTCTAGCCGCGCGCCGACCCCGGTGTGCCCGGTTCGCCGTGATCCGTGCAGCTTCCTGCAACGCGGGGACGAGCGCCCGCGGACCGTCTCAGGCCGGCCGGTGCAGCTGGGCGTAGCCGCGGCGGAAGGCCTCGGCGAGCCCCTCGAGGGGGTAGGGGAGCCGCGCGTCGGTCTCGCGCAGCGCGTCGTCGACCTCGACCCCGGCGTCCCGGCGCTCGCGGACCACGGCCGCGACGGCGGCGACCTCGTCGCGCTGCCGGGCGACGAAGGCGACGTCGACGGGTCGGCCGTGGCCGGGCACGACCACCGTGTCGTCCGAGGTCTCGACGAGGTGCTCGGACAGCGTGTCGGCCCAGTCGAGCGGCCAGGAGTCGTCGCCGAACGACGGAGGGGCGCCCTCCTCCACCAGGTCGCCGAGGAAGACGACGTCGGTGTCGGGCACCGTGACGGCGATGTCGCCGTCGGTGTGGCCGCGCCCGCACCAGGCCATGGTCACCACGCGGTCGCCGAGGTCGATCGTCGCGTGCGTGCCGAAGGTGCGGTCAGGACGCCGGAGGCGCGTCGCGAGCAGGTCGGCGACGTCGCGAGCCGTGTACCCGGCCTCGGGCGCGTCACCCGGGTCGGCCCGGAACAGGGCCCGGTAGCGCTCGGCGTGCGCCTCGAGGGTGCGCCCGACGTTGTCGTGTGCATGGATCGTCGCGGCCTCGAAGGCGACGTTGCCGAAGGTGTGGTCGAAGTGGACGTGGGTGTTGACGACGTGCGTCACGACGATGTCGCGCCCGAGCCGGTGCACGTCGTCGAGGACCCGCCGGCCCTCCGCGTCGCTCGCGCGGGTGTCGACGACGACGGCGCCGTCACGGCCGAGCACGAGGCCGACGTTGACGTCCCACTCGGGGTAGCGGGCGACGAGGACCCGGTCCGCGACCTCGACGAACCCGGCGGGACGCGAGGGGTGCCCGGGTGTGATCCGCGTCTCGGAGTCCATGTCCGTCACGCTAGTCGTCCGCCGCCGGTACGGGCTCGGGAGGCGCGTTGCGCGCGATTCGTCTAGTTTTGGGGCCCATGTCCTTCGACTCCGGGGCCCGCCCTCCACGCGCCAACCGTCGTCTCGTGCTCCTGCTGTCCGCCCTCGCCGCCATCGTCCTGGCCGCGGTCGGCGGGGTCGCCCTCTTCTCCGGCAACAGCTGGCGCGACGAGGCGATGTCGTCCGGGGTCTTCCCGAGCCTGCCCGGCAGCGAGTTCTCGACGACCCCGACCGACGAGCCGTGGTGGACCACCGCCGGCGACGCGTCGTCGTCCGCCGCGGCCACGCCCGCGCCCCCGGGGGCCGCAACCGTGGTGCCGGTGACGGCGCCGCCGGCCACGGCGACGAGCACCAGCGCGGTCCCCACGGCCACCGCCCCGGCCCCGTCCACGACGCAGCTGCCCCCCGCGCCGCCCTCGACCGGCACGCCGTCGCCGTCGTCGCCGAGCGACCCGAGGCCGAAGCCCCGGCCGACGCAGACCACGCCGCCCGCGCCGTCGCCCTCGCCCTCGCCGAGCTCGAGCAAGCCGGGCTGCTGGCTGCTCATCATCTGCTGACGCGCCGGGCTGTCCTCCTGGCGTGGCAGCCTGAGCGCATGGACTGCGTCTTCTGCTCCATCGTCGCGGGCGACCTGACGGCCGACGTCGTGCTCGACGAGCCCGACCTGCTCGGCTTCCTCGACCGCCGCCCGGTGTTCAAGGGCCACGTGCTCCTCGTGCCACGCCGCCACGTCGACACTCTGCTCGACCTGCCGGCCTCGCTGCACGCGTCCCTGCTCGGGGCGGCGCAGCGGCTCGCGGGTGCCGTCGTCGAGGGGCTCGGGGCGCAGGGCAGCTTCGTGGCGATGAACAACGTCGTCAGCCAGTCGGTGCCGCACCTGCACGTCCACGTCGTGCCCCGGACCAAGGGCGATGGCCTGCGCGGCTTCTTCTGGCCCCGCACGACCTACGCCTCGGAGGCGGAGTCGGCCGACTACGCCGCACGCCTCGCCGGCGCGCTCGCGCCCCCGACCGAGCCGGTCCGCGCCTGACGCGTCGATGCGCCGGACCTGCCCCGGACCTGTGCGGGACTCATGCGGGACTCGTGCGGGACGCGTGCGGGGACGCGGGCGGGGGCGTGAGTCTCCTCGCGGGGTGCCCCTGCTGTTTGCACTCTCCGGGTGCGAGTGCCAATAATGGCGTTAGCACTCTCCCTGTGGGAGTGACAGAACTGGGCCGCACGCCGAGGGGCTCGGTCCCGCAGCGACCTGAGCTGCCGGGTCCGGCCCCGTCCGTCGCGGGCGTCGTGCGGGCCGCCACCAACGATTCGCGTGGGAGGAACCACCCGAATGGCCAAGACCATTGCGTTTGACGAAGAGGCGCGTCGCGGTCTCGAGCGCGGCATGAACACCCTTGCCGACGCCGTCCGCGTCACCCT
>JAEWFB010000493.1 GCA_023389095.1 Actinomycetes bacterium | reverse complement strand
GGACCGCGCCGGGCACCTCGCCCGACGCGGGCCGGCGCTCGGCCACCTGCCGACCGAGCGAGAGGCGGGCTCCCAGCCCCTGGACGACGCGGGCGAGCACCGACCCCCCGTCGGTGTCCAGCTGCCGGTCCATGGGGTGCGCGGCGGGGTGGACGACGGTGACGTGCACCCCGCGCCCGAGCAGCCCGCGCGCGGCCTCCAGCCCGAGCAGCCCGCCACCGACGACGACGGCGTGCTGCGCGGACTCCGCGGCGGCGACGAGGCGCTCGGCGTCGTCGAGCGTGCGGAAGGCGATGACCGACGCGTCGTGCTCGGCACCCGTGATCGGGGGCACGAACGCGTCACTGCCGGTCGCCAGGACCAGCTCGTCCCACCGGACGGACTCCGGCTCGGCGTCGGCCGTCTCCGTCAGCGTGGCGGTCAGGGTTGCGGTGCGACCACGGACGTCGAGGGCGGTGACGCGCACGCCCGCGCGCACGACGACGTCGTGCGTGGTCCACCACCCGTTGGGCTTGAGCCGCGTCTCGCGCGGGCCGATCGTGCCGGCGACGACGGTCGACAGCAGCACGCGGTTGTAGGCCTCGTGCGGTTCCTCGCCGACGACGGTGATGGCCACCTCGGTGTCGCGACGGCGCAGCTCCTCGGCGAACCGGGCGCCCGCCATGCCGTTGCCGACGACGAGGACGTGGCGACGAGACGCGTCGGGGGAGGCGTCGGGGGAGGCGCTGTGGGTCGGACTCACGCTCGTGCTCATCGGGCGGCCTCCAGTCGGACGGCGCAGGCCTTGAACTCGGGCATGCGGCTCGTGGGGTCGAGGGCGGGGTTGGTCAGGACGTTGGCGCGGGCGTCGCCGCCGCGCGTCGTGCCGCCCCAGTGGAAGGGCAGGAACACGACGTCGGGACGCATGTCCTCGTCGACGCGGACCGTGGCGCGGGTACGACCCCGGCGGCTCACGACATCGGCCGTGTCACCCTGCGAGAGTCCCTGTGCCGCAGCGGTGTCCGGGTGCACCTGCACGAACATCTCGCCGGCGGCCTCGGCCAGCTCGGGGACCAGACGGGTCTGTGCCCCCGACTGGTAGTGCTGCAGCAGGCGGCCCGTCGTCGCGACGAGGGGGTACTCGGCGTCGTCGGGCTCGCTCGGCGCGCCGGCCTCCACGGGGACGAGCCGGGCGCGCGCGTCCGGGGTGGCGAACCCGTCGAGGAAGAGGCGTGGGGTGCCCTGCGGGCGGTCGACGGGACACGGCCAGTGCAACGACTCGCCGGCGTCGAGCCGCTCCCACGTCACGGCCGAGTAGTCGGCGACGCCGCCGGCCGACGCGCGGCGCAGCTCCTCGAACACCTCCCGCGGGTCGGTCGAGAACGGCACGGGCGCGTCGAGGCGGCGGGCCAGCTCGGACCACACCCACAGCTCGCTGCGGCACCCGGTCGGCGGCTCGATCGCCTTGCGGCGCCGCAGGACCCGCCCCTCGAGGTTGGTCAGCGTGCCCTCCTCCTCGGCCCACTGGAGCACGGGGAGCACGACGTCGGCCAGGGCCGCGGTCTCGGACAGGACGAAGTCGCACACGACGAGCAGGTCGAGGGAGCGCAGCCTCTCGGTGATGCGCGCGGCGTCTGGTGCCGACACGACCGGGTTGGAGCCGTGCACGAGCAGGGCGCGAGGGCCGCCCTCGGTGCCGAGCGCGTCGAGCAGCTCGAACGCGCTGCGTCCCGGGCCGGGGAGGCTGTCGGGCTCGACGCCCCAGACGGCGGCCACGTGGGCCCGCGCGGCAGGGTCGTCGATCTTGCGGTAGCCGGGCAGCTGGTCGGCCTTCTGGCCGTGCTCGCGGCCGCCCTGGCCGTTGCCCTGGCCGGTGATGGTGCCGAACCCGGTGCCGGGGTTGCCGGGCAGGCCGAGCACGAGCGCGAGGGCGATGAACGCGGTGACCGTGTCGGTGCCGGTCGCGTGCTGCTCGCTGCCGCGGGCGCTGAGCACGTACGCGCCGCGCTCGGTGTCGCGGGCGCGGGCCAGCGCGCGCACGGCGGCGAGCATCGACGACGCGGCGACGCCGGTGACCCGCTCGGCGCGCTCGGGCAGCCACTGCGACGCCACGGCCCAGAGGTCGTCGAAACCCGTGGTGCGAGAGGCGATGTAGTCACGGTCGGCGTACCCCTCCGTGACGGCCAGGTGGACCATCCCGAGGGCCAGCGCGGCGTCGGTTCCGGGGCGCAGCTGCAGGTGCAGGCCCCCGCCGTCGAGCGCCTTCGCGGCCGTCGGCGTCAGGCGCGGGTCGGCCACCATGAGGCCGCCGTGGTCGGCGGCGCGCACGAGGTGGGTGAGGAACGGCGGCATCGTCTCGGCCGGGTTGGCGCCGAGCAGCAGCACGGCGTGGGCGGAGCCGATGTCGGTGACCGGGAAGGGGAGCCCCCGGTCGAGGCCGAAGCAGCGGATGCCGGCTGCCGCCGCGGAGCTCATGCACCAGCGTCCGTTGTAGTCGACCTGCGAGGTGCCGAGCCCGACGCGCGCGAAACGGCCCAGCTGGTAGGCCTTCTCGTTCGTCAGGCCACCGCCCCCGAAGAGGGCGACGGCGTCGCGGCCGTACGCGTCCTGCGCTGCGGCGATGCCGCGCGACACGGTGTCGAGGGCGTCGTCCCACGTCGTCTCGACGAGCTCCCCACCGCGCCGCACGAGCGGGACCGTGAGCCGCGACGGGGTCCGCAGCAGCTCGGCACTGGTCCAGCCCTTCTGGCACAGGCCTCCCCGGTTGGTCGGGAAGCGCCGCGGTGCCACGGTGAGCTCGTCCGCCGACGACCCCGAGAGGGTCATCGCGCACTGGAGCCCGCAGTAGGCGCAGTGCGTGTCGGTCCGGGTCGTCGCGTGGACGGACGCGTCGGAGGACGAGTCGGGGAACGTGCCGGCGGTGGGGGTCGCGAGGTCGGTCATCGGCGGTAGCGCACTTTCGTCACGACGGCGGCCACGACGTAGAACACCGTGAAGACGACGAATGCCGCGGTGGCCGAGTGCGCCGGACCGATGTACGAGGCCCGGAGCCCGAGGTTGATGAGCACGCCACCCAGGGCGCCGATCGCACCGGCGATGCCGATGAGGGCCCCTGACATGGACCGCGACCACGCGGCCCGCTCGACCGCGTTGCCGACGAGCGCCAGCGACTTCCGCTCGAAGATCGACGGGATCATCTTGTAGACCGACCCGTTGCCGACGCCCGACAGGACGAACAGGGCGATGAACCCGCCGATGATGCCGGTCAGCTGGAGCGCGGTCGCGGCGCCCGGCGTCACGTCGTCGGCGCGGGCCGCGAGCGTGACGACGAGGCCGGCCACCGCCATGAGGACGAACGCGACGAACGTGACCGGGCCGCCGCCGCGCCGGTCGGCCAGGCGCCCGCCCCACACCCGGCTCAGCGAGCCGAGCAGCGGCCCGACGAACGCGATCTGGGCCGCGTGCAGGCTCGCCGTGGCCGTCTGGGCTGCCGTCGGGGTGGCGCCGCCGGTCAGGCCGGCGAGGAACGTCGCGTTGAGCACCTGGCCGAAGGCGAACCCGAAGCCGATGAACGAGCCGAACGTGCCGATGTAGAGCAGCGAGATGACCCACGAGTCGGCGTGGCCCACGAGGTCGCGCATGGCCCGGCCGTTCGCGGTCTGGTGGTCGAGGTTGTCCATGAAGAGCGCGGCGCCGGTGCCGGCCACGGCGAGCAGCACGAGGTAGACGGCGCAGACGACCTCGGGCCGCCGGTTGCCGAGCGTCGCGATGACGAGCAGGCCGACGAGCTGCACGGCGGGGACGCCGATGTTGCCGCCGCCGGCGTTGAGCCCGAGCGCCCAGCCCTTCATGCGCTGCGGGTAGAAGGCGTTGATGTTCGTCATCGACGACGCGAAGTTGCCACCGCCGAGGCCCGCGAGGCCTGCGACGAAGAGGAAGGTCGTCAGCGAGTGGCCCGGGTTGACCATGAGCCACCACGTCAGGCCGGTCGGCACGAGCAGGGCGATGCCGCTGAAGACGGCCCAGTTGCGGCCGCCGAAGAGGGCCGTGGCCATGGTGTACGGCACCCGCAGCACCGCTCCGACGAGGGTCGGCACCGCGACGAGGTAGAACTTGTCGGCCGCCGTGAAGCCGTAGACGGCCTGCGGCATGAACAGCACCATGACCGACCAGATCGACCAGATCGAGAAGCCGATGTGCTCGGTGAGGACCGACCACACGAGGTTGCGCCGCGCGACGGCCTTGTTGCCGGCCTCCCACGCGACGGTGTCCTCGGGGTCCCAACCGGTGATGACCCGCCGCTTCGGCGTGGTCAGCGCGCGCAGGCGGCTCGGTGACGTGGGGGACGCGACGGTTCCGGGGGACGCGCTGGGCGCGGACGGTGCGGGGGCGGCGACGGTGCCGGTCGACTCGGTGGTGCCGGTGGTCGAGCTCACGGATTCCTCCTCGTGAGGCGGGTGGGGGCCGCTGCGAGAGCGTGGCGCCCACGCTAGGAAGGCCGTGTTGCACCGGGTCCGGACGCGTGTGACGCGTCCGTAACGGCTTCCTCACCGCGCCGCAGCGACGCGGTGAGGTCGAGCGCGGCGGCTCGCGGAACCGCCCTCACGGCCCGACGCGACAGGAGTGAGACGCGCGTCCGGGCAGGAGGACGGGCGCGCGTAGGCTCGGCGACATGACCTCGACGGCCCGCGCGCACGCGCCGCTCAACACGCTGTCGGTCGGCTCGGCCGGACCGCGGATCGCCTTCCTGCACGGACTCTTCGGCCAGGGTCGCAACTGGAACCAGATCGCCAAGGCCGTCGCAGGGCCCGACGGGGCCGACGCCCGCTGCCTGCTCGTCGACCTGCCCGACCACGGGCGCTCACCGTGGTCCGACGCGTTCTCCCTCGAGGGGTACGCCGACGCCGTGGCCGCGACCCTGCGCGCCGCAGCCCCCGGCGAGACGTGGGCCGTCGTCGGGCACTCGCTCGGTGGCAAGACGGCGATGGTCCTCGCGCTGCGCCACCCCGAGCTCGTCGAGCGGCTCGTCGTCGTCGACATCGCGCCCAAGGGCTACGGCTCGCTGGAGCGGTTCGCCGGCTACATCCGCGAGATGAAGGGGCTGCCGCTCGACCAGCTGACGAACCGCGCCGACGCGGAGGCACGGTTCGAGGAGCCCGATCCCGGCGTCAAGGCGTTCCTGCTCCAGAACCTTCGACGCCACGGTGACGCCTGGCGCTGGCAGGTCAACCTCCAGCTCGTCGCCGCCGACGCCGACCTCGGCCCGGGCTCGCAGATCGCCGGCTGGCCCGCCGACGTCGACGCGCTGCCGGCCTTCGAGGGGCCGGTGCTGTGGGTCGCGGGCGGGGACTCCCGCTACGTCAAGCGCGAGGACGGCGAGCACATGCGCCGGCTCTTCCCGCGGACGCGGCTGTTCACGATCAAGGGCGCCGGGCACTGGGTGCACACCGACGCCCCGGACGTCATCGTCGCCGCCCTGCGCCGGTTCCTCCACGCCGCGGCCTAGGCGATCGAGAGAACACGTCGTCGCAGTCTGGGGAGGGTGGCCTCCCACAGAGGACGACGACGTGTTCTCTCGATTGCGATGGGAGAAGGGGTCAGAGGAGGCGGCGGCCCATGGCCCAGGCGGTCAGCTCGTGGCGCGAGGACAGCTGGAGCTTGCGCAGCACCGACGACACGTGCGTCTCGACGGTCTTGACGGAGATGAACAGCTCCTTGGCGACCTCCTTGTACTGGTAGCCACGGGCGATGAGGCGCATGACCTCGCGCTCGCGCGCCGAGAGTCGGTCGAGCTCCTCGTCGATCTCGGCGACCTCGCCCGCAGCGGCGCCGAACGCGTCGAGGACGAACCCGGCCAGGCGCGGGCTGA
>JAEWFB010000475.1 GCA_023389095.1 Actinomycetes bacterium | reverse complement strand
CGTCGCACGAGGATCGTGACGGAGCCGGCGAAGCGGGCCAGGTGGATCGCAGCCTGGCCGGCGGAGTTGCCACCGCCGACGACGATGACGTCGTAGCCCTCCATCTCGCGGGCGGCCGTCATGGCGCTTCCGTAGTGCACGCCGAGGCCGACGAGCTTCTCGATGCCCGGGGCGTCGAGGCGCCGGTACTTGACCCCGGCCGACACGACGACGGCCCGGGCCAGCACGTCGCCGCCCTCCGTGCAGAGCCGGTGCGGCGTCGGGACGCCGTCGTCGCCGACCTCTCCCGGTACGAACGTCGTGACCGGCCAGCCGGTGAAGAACTGGGTGCCGAAGCGGATGGCCTGGTTGCGCGCCCGCTGGGCCAGGCGCATGCCCGAGATGCCGCGCGGGAAGCCGAGGTAGTTGCGGATCATCGAGGACGTACCGGCCTGGCCGCCGACGGCTTCGGCCTCGAGGACGACGGTCGTCAGGCCCTCGGACGAGGCGTACACGGCCGCGGCGAGGCCCGCCGGCCCGGCGCCGACGATCGCGACGTCGACGACGCGGTCGACCGTGACGTCGGCAGGGCGGCCGTAGATGCGCGAGGCGACGTCGCGGACGCTGCGCGCGCTGCCGACCCGCTTGTTGAGGTCCATGACGAGCGGGAACTCCGGCTCGCCGCCCTCGGCGGCGAGGACCTGCAGGGCGTACCGGCCCTTCTCGCTCTCGGGCGGGTACACGCGGTTGGGCATGCCCATCCGGTCGAGGTAGTCGCGGATGCCGAGGGTCAGCGCGTCCTCGACGGGCGAGACGATCGCGACGGCCACGACCTCCGGCTCGGCGACGGTCGAACCCCAGTCGGAGAGCAGCTCGCAGATGGCCGTGTGGAACTCCTCGTCGCGGGCGCCGCGCGGCATGAGCAGGTAGGCGTCGTACTTGCCCTTGGCCATGCCGCCGCGCAGCCGCTCGGCGTCGTCGCGGAAGGTCGACACGTGGGCGGCGATGACGCGACGGGCCGTGGGCACGGTCTGGCGCCACCAGTGGAAGGCCTGGTGCACGTCGCCGTCGGGCAGGCGCGACTCGGTGACGAACATCGCCACCTGGCCGCCCTCGGCCACGACACGCCTCGCCTGCAGCTTCGCCTCGTGCGCCGAGGTGGCGGTGGGCAGCTCGTAGTCGCGTTCGTAGCGGCTGAACTCGTCGCGCAGCTGCTCGCAGCGGGTCTCGGACACGAGGATGATCGCCGGCTTCACCCTGTCGATCCTAGGAGCCGCGCGGCGCCTGCGGAACGGCCTCGGGCTCGCGGGCGGCCGGCTCCGGGCGCTCGCGCAGGGTGAGCCAGAGGCGGTGCGCCGTGATGACGGCGAGGGCCCAGGCGAGCCCGATGAGCCACCCCGCCAGCACGTCGGTGAGCCAGTGGTGACCCAGGAAGACCCGTGACAGCCCCATGGACAGGACGAACAGGGCGCCGACGGTGACGGCCACGACGCGCTGCCAGGCGGCGGTCGTCTCGATGAGGACGAGGTACACGACGACGGTCGTCAGGACCGTCGCGTTGAGCGTGTGCCCGCTCGGGAAGGACGCCGACGTCTCGAGCGGTGGCACCGCGAGCGACGCCGGCGGCCGGGCCCGGTCGACGAAGCCCTTGCCGACGATCGTCATGGCGAGCGAGCCGGCGGCCGCGACGACCATGAGCACGAGCGGCGTCCAGCGGCGCCGTCGCCACGTGATGACGGCGACGGCCAGCAGGGCGAGGATCGGCATGCCGACGGGGCCGCCGACGTCGGTGAACGCCGTGACGGCGCTGTCGAGCCCAGGCGAGCGCAGGGCGACGGCCGCGTCGAGAACCGGCTGGTCGACGACGGTGATCCCGTCGCGCCCGACGACCGCCTCGTAGAGGGTCTCCGTGCCCTCGACGAGCGCCATCATGACGACGACCGCGGCGACCGCGAAGACGACGAAGGCCACGTGTGCCGACGACCACGAGGCGACGCGTCGGACGGCGGGCGCAGCCGACCGGACCAGTGCCGTGACGACGCCGACGAGCCGGCGGCCGGCACGGGTGTGCCACGCGGTGAGGTCGCGCGCGCCGATCGTGTCGTCGGGCGTGCGCCGACGCGTGGGCTCGGTCATGTCCCAGTCTTACCCGTCGACGTTCAGTGCACCTCGACGGTGACCCCCTCGGGGGCCGTGAGCACGGTGACCGCGCCCGACGCGTCGACCTCGAGGTCGACGCGTCCGCCAAGGAAGCGCAGCCCTTCGGCGCGCATCGCACCGAACGGTGCCGGGCGGGCGGGCGACAGGTGCAGCGTGCGCGTCGACGCGTCGGGCCGGAGGCCGAGAGCCACGGTGAGCAGAGCCGCGGCGGACGCCGCCGACCACGCCTGCGGCCGGCACGAGGCCGGGTAGGGCGTCGGCGCGCCCGCGAACGGCACGCCGGAGTAGAGCTCGGGCCAGCGGTAGCCGAAGGCCTCGGCCGAGGCGAGCAGGGTCCGCCCGACCGCGACGGCCTCGGCGGTGAGGCCCTCGCGGGCCAGGCCGATGGCGGCGATGGCGGTGTCGTGGGTCCAGATCGAGCCGGTGTGGTAGCCGATCGGGTTGAAGCCGCCGTTGCCGGTGCCGAAGGTCCGCACGCCGAACGTGTCGAGCAGCTCGGGTCCGGTGAGGGTGGCGGCGACCTGGCGTGCCTCGTCGGCGGTGAGCGCCCCGGTACCGAGCACGTGCCCCATGTTGGAGGCGAGGCCGTCGACCGGCCGGCCGGCACCGTCGAGCGCGATGGCGAGGTGGTGTCCGGCGTCGGTGTCGACCCAGAACCGCTCTCGCAGCGTGGATTCGAGCGGGGCAGCGGCAGCTTCGGCATCAGCGGCCCCGGTCTCGTCCTCGCCTAGCGCACGCAGGAGGCCGGCTGCGGCCCGGAGCGCCTCGACGGCGTAGGCCTGGGCCTCGACGAGGGCGATCGGCGCGTCGGCCACCACGCCGTCGCGGCCGCGGATGGAGTCGCCGGAGTCCTTCCAACCCTGGTTGGCCAGGCCGGTGCCGGACGCGTCGACGTACTTGAGCACGCCGTCGCCGTCGGGCTGGCCGTCGCCGGTGAGCCACGCGACCGCGGCCCGCAGCGCCGGCAGCAGGTCGGTGACCTCGGCATCGGGCAGGCCCCACGCCCGCGCCTCGGCGAGCAGGCAGACCCACAGCGCGGTGGCGTCGACGGTGCCGTAGTACACCTGCGGGAGGGTCATCCCGGTGTTCGCGTCGCGCAGCACGTGCCGGCGCAGCTCGTGCGGGATCTTGCCGGGCGCCTCGCCGGTCAACGGGTCCGTGGTACGCCCCTGGCGGCGCGCGAGGGTGCGCAGCGTGCCGCCCGCCACGTCGGTGCCGAAGGGCAGCAGCAGGCGTGCTGCCCAGAGCGAGTCGCGCCCGAAAAGCGTGAGGTACCAGGGGGATCCGGCGGCGGTGAACACATCGGCCGGGTGCTCGGGGTCGCGCAGCAGCAGGTGCTGGAGGTCGTCGAGCCCGGCCCGCACGGTGGTGCCGAGGCGGTGGTCGCCCGCGGTGACGACGACCTCGGACCACGGCACGGCGTCGGCCCCGGCATCGGCGTCGAACGCGGAGGGTGCCACGCGCTCGGTGTCGATCGTGAGGGTCACCGACTCGGTGGCGCCCGGAGCCACCGTGACCTCGACCTCGAAGGCGGCGGTGCCGTCGGCCAGGGCCTCGACGCCCGGCTTGTCCGACCCTGCGGAGCCGTCGAGGCAGGCGGTCGTCCGATGCCACTCGTCGGCGAGGACGACTGTGGCGCGGTCGATCTCGCGCTCGATCCGGGGTTCGACGGCCGTACCGTCGACGTGCCCGGACTTGACGGCGGCGATGTCGCGGCCGTCGCCGCCCACGACGAGCCGCAGGACCGCCGAGACGGGCGCGTCGGCGCGTGAGGTGACCGCGACGACCTCGGTGAGGCGGCGCCCGGCGGACGCGGACAGCGTGCGGGTGCGAACCACCTCGACGGTGGGGTCAGGACCCGGGTTGCCCAGTGCGCGAGCGGCGCTCGCGTAGTGACCGACTGCCCCGGACGCTCGCTCGGCCACGGGCGAGGGCGGCTCGCCGGCGACCTCGAGGCGCAGGGTGTGCAGCACCCGGCGGTCGTCGACGTAGAGCCCTTGGGCCGTGCCGGGCAGCACGTCGCCCGAACGGTCGGCCAGGACCGTGGCGTTGCCGTCGACGAGGATCGACAGCTCGTGCAGCCAGGGCTGGCGAGCGGGGGTGGACGCGTCGGGCTGGGGCACGGCGTGAGCCTTCCGTGGGGCTGGGTGGGGCGGTGTCGGTCGTCCGGGTCTCGGGCGGGGATGTCGACGCCGGCCGCCCCTCAACCTGTCACGATCCGGTGTCGGGCGCTTGACCTCGTCGGCAGGACAGAGCATGCTCCGTCTCGTATGAACGTTCAAGTCCCGGTTTGTCCGGGCTTTTGAACGATCCAAACCAGCGAACGCGAGGGAGCGGTCATGGCCGACGAGGCGACGACGGTGCGGGGCACGCGCCCGACGATCGTCGACGTCGCGAGCGCCGCCGGCGTGTCCCGCCAGACCGTGAGCAACGTCCTCAACCGGCCCGACCGGGTCGCTCCCGACACCCTCGAACGGGTGCAGCGCGAGATCGACCGGCTCGGCTTCACGCCGCACGTCAGCGCCCAGCAGCTGCGCCGCAAGCGGGCCTGGGCCTACGGCTTCGAGGTCAACCCGTCGGGTCATCGGCGCATGGGCCACATCCTCGACGAGTTCCTCGTCGAGCTCACGGTGTCGGCCCCGAGCCACACGAGCCACCTCGTCGCCTTCGCGCCCGACCCCGACGACGTCGTCGCCGGCTACCGCCAGACCCTCGCGAGCGGCCTCGTCGACGGCTTCGTCCTCGCCGACACCCGGCCGTCCGACCCGCGGCCGCCCTGGCTCATCGAGCACGCCGTGCCCTTCGTGTCGTTCGGACGCGTGTGGGACCAGCCCGAGCTGACCCGCTGGGTCGACGTCGACGGCCACGCCGGCGTCGGCAGCGCGGTGCACCACCTCGTCGACGCCGGGTACGGCCAGGTCGGGTTCCTCGGGTGGCCCGCCGGCTCGCCCGTCGGAGACGACCGCCGACGCGGCTGGCACGACGCGCTCGTCGAGCTCGGCCTCGACGCGTCCGCCCCCGCCGCCGCATCGGTGCAGGACCTCGACGAGGCCACCGACGCCGCCGAGCAGCTGCTCGACCGGCTCGGGCCCGACGCCGCCATCGTCTGCGCGTCCGACCTGCTCGCCCTCGGCGCGCTGCGCGCCGTGCGCAACCGCGGCCTGCGCCCGGGCGCCGACATCGGCGTCGTGGGCTTCGACGACACCGACGTCGCGGGCGCCATGAGCCTGACAAGCGTCCACCAGCCCGTCGCCGACGCCGCCCGCATCGCGTGGGACATGCTCGTCGACCCCGTGCGCCACCCCGGCCCCGTCCTGCTCGAGCCGACGCTGACGATCCGGGCGTCGAGCCTGCGCGAGACCTAGCACCAGCAGCAGCACCCAGACCCCCGGGTCCACCCGGACAGCTCCGCCCGCACCGCCAGCACCGCCAGAACACCGCACCACCAGCACGCACCAGCACCTCAGAGATGCCGACAGCGCAGTCAGGAGAACAACGATGTCACGCAGGACCAGGCGCACCACCGCGGCACTCGCCGCAGGCCTCGCCGGAGCCCTCGCCCTCGCCGCGTGCGGCGGTGGCAGCGGGTTCGACAACGGATCCGGAAGCGGCGCCACCCAGCCGGCCAAGAGCGGCCCGGTGACGCTGAAGTTCATGATCACCTCGAACGGCCCCGCCGACGTCAAGCTCCAGCAGGACACGGTCAAGCCGTGGGAGGACAAGACCGGCAACAAGGTCGAGGTCATCGCCGCCTCGGACATGAACCAGCAGCTGACCCAGGGGTTCGCCGCCGGCTCCCCGCCCGACCTCTTCTTCACCGACGCCAACGTCTTCCCGACCTACGCCAAGGCCGGGAACATGGTCGCCTACGGCGACCAGCTCGACATGAAGAGCGACTTCTACCCCAACCTCGTGCAGACGTTCACCTACGGCGGCAAGTTCTACTGTGCGCCGAAGGACTTCTCCACCCTCGCCCTCGTCATCAACACCGACCTGTGGCAGCAGGCGGGGCTCACGACCGCCGACGTCCCGAAGGACTGGTCCGCGCTCGAGTCGGTGGCCCAGAAGCTGACCAAGGGCAAGGTCAAGGGCCTGGTCATCGGCGACACGCGTGACCGCGTCGGTGCCTTCATGAAGCAGGCCGGTGGCTGGATCGTCAACCCCGACCAGACGAAGATGACGGCCGACACCGCGGCGAACCTCGCCGGCCTCACCGAGGTCAAGAAGCTGCTGGCGAGCGGCTCGACCTCCTTCCCCAAGGGCGTCGACGCCGGCTGGGGCGGCGAGGCCCTCGGCACCGGCAAGGCGGCCATGACGATCGAGGGCAACTGGATCAAGGGCGCCATCAAGAGCGACTACCCCAACCTCAAGTGGCAGGCCGTCGAGCTGCCCGCCGGCCCGGTCGCCAAGGGGACCCTGTCCTTCACGCAGTGCTACGGCGTCGCGTCGGCGAGCAAGAACCAGGCTGCCGCGATCGACCTCGTCAAGTACCTGTCGACCGAGAAGCCCGCGATGGCCCTCGCCACCGGACTCGGCGTCATGCCCTCGATCAAGTCGGCGGCCGCCGCCTACAAGGGCGCCTTCCCCAACGACGCCGCGTTCCTCGCCGGGGCGGAGTACGCCCAGGGCCCGGTGACCGTCGCCGGCATGGACCCCGTGCTCAAGGACTTCGACACCCAGCTGGCGAGCCTGCCGGGCGGCGACCCGAAGGCGATGCTCGAGCGTCTCCAGAAGAACGGCGAGGCCGTCCTCAAGTGACGGGCTGAGCCCCACCCACCGCGGTGGCCGGTGCCGCACACCCCTGCCCGCACCGGCCACCGCACCCGTCCGACCCCACCCCTCACGACCTCACCGCTCCGTCATCGAGGAGAGTCGAATGAAGTTGGGACGCAACAGCGCCCGCGCAGCAGAGACCCGATCGGGCTGGTTGTTCGTGTCGCCCGTCATCATCATCCTCGGGCTGTTTCTCGTGCTGCCGATCCTGCTCGCCTTCTGGGTCAGTCTCAGCGACTGGCAGGGACGCGGCTCGCCCCTGAGCCCCGGCGTGAACTTCGTCGGCGGCCAGAACTACCAGCAGCTGCTGACGCAGGACTCGCTGACCCGCAGCGACTTCGCCACCTCGCTGCGCAACAACTTCTACTACGTGCTGCTCGTGGTGCCGATCCAGACGGTGCTCGCGCTAGGGCTGGCGCTGCTGCTCAACCAGCGACGCATCAAGGGCCTCAGCTTCTTCCGCACGGCGTACTACTTCCCGTCGGTCACGAGCTCGGTCGCCATCGCGTCGGTGTTCCTGTTCCTGTTCGCCGGCGGCGGCAGCATCAACGCCCTGCTCGGCATCTTCGGCATCGACGGGCCGAACTGGTTCGCCGACCCCCGGGGCGTGCTCCACATCGCGCTCGGCTGGGTGGGCATCGGCAGCGGCCCCGACGGCCCCGGACCGGCGTTCATGACCTCGCACGACTTCCTCGGGCTCACGTGGTGGGACTGGGTGTCCGGCCCGTCGGTGGCGATGCTGACGATCATCGCCCTCGTCATCTGGGTGTCGGCCGGTGGCTACATGCTGCTGTTCCTCGCCGGCCTGCAGAACATCTCCGCCGACGTCTACGAGGCGGCCTCCATCGACGGGGCGAGCACGTGGCGCACGATGCGCTCGATCACGATCCCGCTCCTGCGCCCGACGCTCTTCACGGTCCTGACGCTCGGGCTCATCGGCACCTGGCAGGTGTTCGACCAGGTGTACATCATGAGCAAGGGCAACCCGGGCAAGACGACCCTGACCCCGGCCTTCCTGTCCTACGACCAGTCGATCAACAACGGGGAGTGGGGGACCGGCACGGCGATGTCGTTCATCCTCTTCGCGATCATCATCGTCTTCACCGCGGTCCAGACCCTCGTGCTGCGCGACAAGGACTCTCGGTCGCGGGCCCTCTTCGACCGGTTCCGCAACACCACGCCCGCCGGTACCGGCGGCCCGACGGCGGGAGCAGGCTCATGAGCCAGACCTCGACGACCACCCGGCCCGCGGCGTCCACCCGACCCGCCTCGCCCACCCCGGCCGCGCCGCGTCCGAACGCGACCCGCCGGACGGTCCTCAAGGCGCTCGGCTACGCGGCCCTGACCGTGTTCGCGCTGCTCTACCTGTTCCCGTTCGTCATCCAGGTCGGCACGAGCTTCAAGACCGACCCCGACGCGACGGCCAACCCGCTCAACCCGAT
>JAEWFB010000414.1 GCA_023389095.1 Actinomycetes bacterium | reverse complement strand
GGTGGCGGCTGCGGCACGGCGGAGGCGGCTGGTTCCGGATCCAGTGCGCGAACGGGGGCCGGGTGCTCGGGCTCAGCGGCGGCTCCGGCGCCCAGGGGGCGCAGGCGGTCCTCGCCGACGACACCGGGGCGGCGCACCAGCGCTGGCGGTTCCTCTGATCACAGGTGACGGCGGGCGCCGATCATGGTCGCCACCAGCGCCGGGTGGTCAGTCGTCCCGCGCATGTCCACCGCGCGGCGGCAGCAGATCGTCACGCCGCCGGACGCCATGATCTGCTGGCGGGCACCGTCGTCGATCCGCCGGTAACCGACCGACACGCACGAGCGCACGTCCGGGGTGCCGCCGACGCGCAGGTTGAGGTCACCGCCGAGGACTGTCGGCGCGCTCCCGGCGTCGCCCCGGGTCGCCGGCACCACCGCGCCGAGCAACTGCCCGCACTGGGCCAGCGCCACCTGGCCGCTGGTGTTCGCCAGGTGCGTGGTGCAGGCGTGCAACCGGTCGCCCCGGACGCAGAGCCACACCCGCTCCTCCGGGTCCGCGAGGTCCTGCGCCGGATAGGTGCCCCGGTGCACGGACGATCGCGCGTCCCGGCCGTCGAGGCGGGTCAGCAGCCCGATCCCGTACGGCTCGCCGCTGTTGCACCGGGTGGGACCGCCGGAGGGGCGGTCACCGGCGGCCTGGAACGCGGACACCACGGTGCCGCCGGCGCGGGCGGCCCGCAGCGTCCGCTCCAGCGTCGCCACGTCGTCGCGGCAGATCTCGTTGAGGGTGACCACGTCGGGCGCCTCGGCGGCGATCACGTCGGCGGCCCGCGGGACGGCCCGGCCGGTGTAGCAGCCGGCTCGGCCGCTGTTGCACAGGTTCATCTGGAGCACCCGCAGCGTTCCCGGGCCGGTGGCGCCGGCGTTCGAGGATCCGGCGGGCAGCCCGGCAACGACGAGCAGGCACACCACTGCCAGCACCCGGCGGACTCGCCGGGCGAGGTGGGTGGCCGGCTGCGGGGACAGCGGGGCTCCAACGGGTACGGGCGGCGGCGGGCGCCGGTGATCCTATCCCCGCAGCGCCGCCGTCGCCGCCTACCTCGGTACCGCCCGGAACCACGCCTCCCGGTCGTCCGGGTCCGGTCCGCGCCGGGGCAGTGCCGGCGGTTCCTCGCCGGTGACCGGCGCGTAGTGGTCGAAGGTGGTGGTCAGCACCGCCTCGCCGCCGGTGAGGTCGGGCAGGGCGGCGACGACCCGCGGCACCCGGGCGGACGGCAGGGTGCCGCTCACCTCCAGGTAGCCGCCCGCGACGGCGGTGTCGTGGACCACCGCGCCGAGCCGGCCGAGCAGCGCCAGCACCGTCTCCACCGCGTGCCGGGGCAGGTTGACGTCGAACCGTTCGATCGGCTGGCACACCCGCGTGCCGGCCTGCCGCAGCGCGGCGGCGACCACGACCGGGGCGAGGTTGCGGAAGTCCGCCGCCACCGTCGAGATCGACTTGTCGAACTTCTGGTGCGGCCGGCTCTGCCGGGGCCAGTACCGGGACGCCGTCATAGTGACGGTGCAGTCGGTGACCGGCCAGCCGTACCGGCCCTGCCGCAGCGCGGCGCGCACGCCCTCCTCGGTGGCGGCGACGAACGCCGGGGGCAGCCGGCCCGGCTCGATCCCGGGCCGGAACCCGATGCCGTGCCCGGCCGGGGCGGCCTCGATGCGCAACCCCAGCCCGGCCAGGTACGGGTTGCCGCGTTCCCGTACCCGCTCCTCGGCGCTGCCGGTGCCGGCGACCCGTTCGATGCAGGCGGTGAGCGTGCCGGAGAACCGCACCCGGACGCCGTACCGGTCCTCCATCAGGGCGGCGAGGACCTCCTTCTGGACCTCGCCGTGCAGACGGATCACGGCCTCGGCCTGCTGCTCGTCGAGGCGCAGGTCCACCAGCGGATCCTCGTCGGCCAGTTCGGCCAGACCGGCGAACATCGCCAGGCGCTGCGCCGGGTCGACCGGCTCGACGACCGCCTGCCGGGTCGGTGGCGGGAACCGGTAGTCGTGCCGCCGTGGCGGGTCACCGATGTGCTGGCCGATCCGGGCGGACACCCCGCGTACCGCCGCGATCTGCCCGGCGGAGACCGACCGGCGCACCAGCACACCGGCGGGCTCGATGACGGCGATCTCCGTCACCGGCTCCGGACGGCCGTCGCCGAGCCGCACCCGGTCCCGTACCCGCAGACGCCCGGACCACAGCCGCAGCCAGACGCGCCGGCCGTGCCCGTCCCGGTCGACGGCGAAGACGGTGCCCGCCGGCGGTCCGTTCCGCGCCTCGCCGTACGGCAGCAGGTCGGCCAGGACGTCGCACAGCCGGCGTACCCCGGCGCCGGTGATGGCCGAGCCGCACACCGCCGGAACCAGGTCGGCGCGGCGCACCGCGCGGCGCAGCGCCCGGCGGACGTCGCGTACCCGGACCGGCCGGTCGGCCAGCCAGCGCGCCGCCACCGCGTCGTCGACCTCCGCCACCTCGGCCACCACCGGCTCGGCGTCGAGGCCCACGGCGTGCACCCTGGCCTCGCGTGTGCCCTGCCCGGTGACAGTGCCGAGCAGGACCGGCCGCGCACCGAGCCGCTGCCGTACCTGGGCCGTCACCCGGTCCACGTCGGCGCCGCCACGGTCGACCTTGTTGAGGAAGAACACGGTCGGTACGCCGATGCGACGCAGCGCCCGCCAGATGGCGACGGTCTGCGGCTGGACGCCCTCCACGCTCGACACCACGAGCACGGCGGCGTCGAGGACGGCCAGGGACCGCTCGACCTCCGCGATGAAGTCGGGATGGCCGGGGGTGTCCAGCAGGTTGATGCCGAGGTCGCCGATGGTGATCGACGTGACGGCCGCCCGGATGGTGATGCCGCGGCGGCGTTCCAGGTCCATCGAGTCGGTCCGGGTCGTGCCGGCGTCGACGCTGCCCGGCTCGGCCACGGCGCCCGCCTCGTAGAGGAGGCGTTCGGTCAGGCTGGTCTTTCCGGCGTCAACATGCGCGACGATTCCGAGGTTCAACAGGGCCAAGGCGGAGCTCCACGGTAGGACGGGCAAGGGTCCGAAGCGTGGAAGCTGCTCGCATCATCTCTCCTGGTGATCGTCGTCGTGGCGGCGCTCGCCGCCGGCGTGCAGTCCTACCCTGCCCGCCCGCCGCGATCGCCACCACCGAATTCGGTCCGGCTCAGCGCACGGGCGCGGCCGTATTCGGCCAGGGCGTGGAAGGCGGCCTTGGGCGTCCACGAGCCGTCCGGCAGCACGCGCACGATCCCCCGTGACGCCAGGTCGTAGTCGTGCGCGGGGTCGCCGGTGGTCGGCAGGTGCCGGTTCGCGAACGTGTACACGAACGCCGCTGCCGCCCCGCCGGCCTCGTAGTCGCGCAGCAGGTCGACGAGGTAGCGTGCCTGGCCTTCCTCGTCGCGCTCCAGCTCCGCGGTGAGCTTCGCCGCACGGCCGTGCTCGTCGTAGGCCACCGGCTCCGTCGCGCCCGCGACGTCGGCCGCGCCACGGTACGTGCAGCAGCCGAACTCGGTCGCCGCGTACGGCTTGCCCTGCCCCACGGCCGCCGCCAGGGACTGCGGGAACGCCGCGGAGTTTGTCGCGTCGCGGTAACCGGCGTCGCTGGCGATGATGTCGAAGGCCGTCCAGTCGACGTCCTCGAGCGGGATCGAGGCGTACCCGACGGGGCCGCCGAAGCGCTCCCGCACCGCGGGTACCGCTTCGGCGAGGAAGTCGCGCACCGCGGCCCGCGCGGCCGGGACCGCCTCCCGCATCCGCATCGGGTCGGTGAACACCGCCATCCGCTCGGTCAGGTCACGGCCGGGCAGGAAACCGTCGGTGAACAGGGAGATCTCGGAACCGGTGAGGTAGACGACCGGGGTGCCGTCACGCCGCAGCCGCTCGGCCCGCTCGGCGCCGTCGAGCAGGAACGCCATGAGGCCGTCGCGGTCCAGGCCGTTGGTGAACGGGCAGTACCACACCTCCAGCCCCGCCTCGGCCGCCAGCCGTGCGGTCAGCTCCAGCCGGTCCTGCACGCCGCCGGTGACGCGGACCGCGTCGCACCGCAGCTCGTCCCGGATGACACGCAGGTCGCTGCGCACGACGTCGGAGTCGAACGGCTCGTGGGTGGTGGACCCGGCGCTGACGAAGCCGGTGTCGTAGTTCATGCCGAAGACGCGCATCGAGAACTCCCAACCTTTAGGGTACGCGCCGTACCCTATAAGGTACGGCGCGTACCCTGCAAGGCATGAGCAGGAGGCGGCGGGGCGAGGAACTGGAACAGGCGATCCTGCGGGCCGCGGCGGAGGAACTGCGCGAGTCCGGATACACGGGGATGACGATGGACCGGGTGGCCGCCCGCGCCGGGACCAACAAGAACGCGATCTACCGCCGATGGCCGCACCGGGCGGCGCTGGGCGTCGCGGCGTACCGCCACCTGACCGACGCGGCCATGCCGAACCCGGACACGGGCACGCTGCGAGGCGACGCGCTCGAGATGCTCCGGCTCGCGAACGAGACGTGGTCGTCGCCGCACGGGGCCGTCCTGCGCGGCCTGCTCGCCGCCGCGGCCGACGACCCGGAGCTGCTCACCCTCATGCGCGAACGGTCCGGCGCCGACACCATGGACCGTGCGTGGATCGGGATGCTGGAACGGGCCGCGGCCCGGGGCGAGGCGCCGGCGGCGGCAGTCCGTCACCGGGTGGCGACGGTACCGATGATGTTGCTGCGCGCCGAGTACGCGATGCGCGGCGTCCCCTCCGTCCCCGACGAGGTGCTGGTCGAGATCGTGGACGAGGTGTTCCTGCCCCTGGTACGCGGTCACGGCTGACGCCGCCGTTCAGCGCTGCGCCGCGCGGCGCCGGATCTGCCAGACCCGCAGCGCCACGACGACGCCGATCACGGCCAGCAGGGCCCACTCCCCGATGCCCAGTTCCCGCTCCAGATAGCGGTACGAGGCGGCGCCCAGGTAGCCGACCAGCGCCACGGCCGTCGCCCACACCAGCCCGCCGGCCAGGTTCGCCCGGAGGAACACCGGCCACCGCATCCCACCGGTGCCGGCGATCAGAGGGACCACGGCGCGCAGCACCGCCACCCAGCGTCCGATGAGCACCGCCCACGCCCCTCGGCGGGCGACCAGGCGGCGGGCCCGCGCGATGTCGATTCGCCGGCGCAGCATTCGTGGAGCGCGGGCGAGCACACCCGGGCCGTACCGGCGGCCGAGGGCGTACCCGGCCTGGTCGCCGAGGCAGGCCCCGGCCGCCCCGGCGGCCACCACCGCCCACAGCGGCAG
>JAEWFB010000403.1 GCA_023389095.1 Actinomycetes bacterium | reverse complement strand
TTCGCGCAGGCCCGCCTGCTCGCCCTCCTCGACGAGCTCGGCCCCTCCCGCGTCAGCGCCCTCGCGGCCGCCGATCACAGCAGCCAGCCGACGATCACCACCCAGCTGCAGCGCCTCGCGGCGTCCGGCTGGGTGCACCGCGCGTCCGACCCCGACGACGCGCGCGCCACGGTGGTCTCCCTCAGCGACGAGGGCCACGCCGCGCTCGAGAGCGTGCGCCGGGCCCGACTGGCCGTCCTGTCCCCCGTCCTCGACCAGCTCGACGGCCCCGCGCTCGAACGCGTCCAGGTCGCCGTCGACGTCATGAACGAGCTGCTGGCCGCCGCGTCGGACGCCCCCACCCCGCACCCCACCCGAAAGGACGGATGACCACCCCCATGTGGCGTCAACCCAAGACCGTCTGGTCGATCGCCTTCGCCTGCGTGATCTCCTTCATGGGCATCGGCCTCGTCGACCCCATCCTCAAGCCCATCGCCGACGAGCTCGGCGCCGGCCCGTCGCAGGTGTCCCTGCTCTTCACGAGCTACCTCGCCGTCATGGGCGTGGCGATGCTCGGCACCGGCTGGGTCAGCAGCCGCGTCGGCGCCAAGCGGACGCTGCTGCTCGGCCTCGCGCTCATCATCGTCGGCTCGGCCCTCGCCGGCAGCCAGGACACCGTGGGCGGCATCGTGGCCTTCCGCGCCCTGTGGGGCCTCGGCAACGCCCTGTTCATCGCCACCGCGCTCGCGACGATCGTCAACGCGGCGAGCGGCTCGGTCAAGCAGGCGATCATCCTCTACGAGGCCGCGCTCGGTGTCGGCATCGCCACCGGCCCCCTGCTCGGCGGCTGGCTCGGCGGCATCTCGTGGCGCTGGCCGTTCTACGGCGTCGCCCTCCTCATGGCCATCGCCTTCATCGCGACCGTGACCACCCTGCCGGCCACGCCCCCGGCCGCCCGCCCCACCTCGATCGCCGCGCCGCTCAAGGCCCTCGGCCACCGCGGCCTGCTCACCGTCGGCATCACCGCGCTGCTCTACAACTTCGGCTTCTTCACGCTGCTGGCGTTCACGCCGTTCCCGCTCGCCATGGGCGCGCACGAGATCGGCTTCATCTTCTTCGGCTGGGGCCTGCTGCTCGCGATCACGTCGGTCTTCGTCGCACCGGTGATCCAGCGGCGGTTCGGCACCATGGCCGGCATCGTCGGGGCCCTGCTCGGGTTCGCCGTCATCCTCGCCGCCATGGCGATGTGGACCGAGAACAAGACGGTCCTCGTCGTCGGCGTCATCCTCGCCGGGGCGTTCCTCGGCGTGAACAACACGCTCATCACCGAGACCGTCATGAAGGTCGCGCCCGTCGAGCGCGGGGTTGCCTCCGCGGCCTACAGCTTCGTGCGGTTCAGCGGCGGCGCCATCGCCCCGTGGCTGGCCGGCAACCTCGGCGAGAAGTCCATCCACCTGCCGTTCTGGGTCGGCTCGGTCGCCGTCGTGCTCGCCGTCCTCGTGCTGTCCACGGCGCGCCGCATCATCGGCGCCCTCGACGAGGCCCCCGGCCACGGGGCCGAGGAGGTCACCTCCCGCACCGAGGCCGAGGCGCTCACCGTCGGCGACGCCTGAGGCACCCCCGACGCGCCAGCGACGCGTGGGGCCGGCGTGACGGAGTGCTCACTCGATGAGGGGGTGGGCCGGGCCGGCGACGCCTGACGCTCATCCCCGACGCCGCGCCCCCGCTCCGGGGCGCGGCGTCGGCGTCTGTCGGGGTGGCGTCTGTCGGGGTGGCGTCTGTCCGGGGTGGTGTGGGTCAGGGTCACACCACGGCAGGCATACTCGAGGCCATGATGACCAGAGAAGGCCGCAGACGCGTCGTGCTCGTCGTCGTGGGCCTGCTCGTCGCGGCGCTCGTGCTGCCGATGCTGGTGGGCATGGTCTCGGGACTGGCCCGGGGCTGACGGGACGGCCGGGCCGCCCGACGCTCGGCTAGCGCGTCGGGGCGAGGCTGCCGGTGCCGCTCTCGATGAGGCTCGCCTCCGCCGTGCCGAACCGGATGCCGCGCCGTTCCTTGCCGAACGCGGTGAGCACGATGACGGCGACGAACACCGGCACGATCGTGACGGTCAGGGCGAACGGGTAGCCGTGCGAGGTGGCGAGCGCCTCCTGGATCGGCAGGTTGAAGGCGGCGAGGCAGTTGCCGAGCTGGTAGGTGACGCCGGGGTAGAACCCGCGGATCTCGTCGGGCGACAGCTCGGTCAGGTGCGCCGGGATGACGCCCCACGCGCCCTGCACCATGACCTGCATGAGGAACGAGCCGAGGGCGAGCATGCCGGCGGTCTGCGAGTACGCGAAGAGCGGCACGATCGGCAGGGCCAGCACGGCGCAGGTGATGATGACGACCTTGCGCCCGTACCGCTCCGAGAGCGCCCCGGCGACGGCGCCACCGGCGATGGCGCCGATGTTGTAGATGACGGCGATCCACGTGGCGGTGCTCTTGGCGAGCCCGGCGCCGCCCTCGTCGGCCGCCTTGAGGAAGGTCGGGTAGACGTCCTGGGTGCCGTGGCTCATCCAGTTGAACGCCGTCATGAGCAGCACGAGGAAGACGAACCGGCGCCAGATGGCCGGGTTGGCGAGCAGCTGGCGCACCGACGTGCTCGTCTGGCGGACCCGCTCGCTGGCGTTCTCCCACACCTCCGACTCGACGACGCGCGAACGGATGATGAAGGTGATGGCGGCCGGGATGATGGACAGCGCGAACATCCAGCGCCACGACAGCCCGAGCCACGAGTTGACGACGAGGAAGGCGAGCGAGGCGAGCAGGTAGCCCATCGAGTAGCCGCCCTGCAGGATGCCGGAGAAGAACCCGCGTCGTTCGGTCGGCAGCTTCTCCATCGCGAGCGCCGCGCCGAGGCCCCACTCGCCGCCCATGCCGATGCCGTAGAGCATCCGCAGCACCATGAGCACCCCGAAGTTCGGGGCGAAGGCGCAGAGGAAGCCGACGACGCTGTAGAAGGCGACGCACGTCATGAGCGGGAGGCGGCGGCCGCGGCGGTCGGCCCAGAAACCGAAGATGAACGCACCGACCGGACGCATGATGAGCGTCATCGTCGTGATGAACGCCATCTCCGGCAGCGACTTGCCGAAGTCCTTGGCGATGTCGGCGTAGATGAGCACGACGAGGAAGTAGTCGAAGGCGTCCATGGCCCAGCCGAGGTAGGCGGCGGCGAACGCGTTGCGCTGGTCTGCGGTCAGTTTCGTGCGGGCTGCTGTCGACGCGGCCATGCGACCTCCCTGTCGTCATGGGCCGCCGGAATGTCCGACGTGCCCGCTCTCGACCAGATACCTCCTTGCTGGGAAAATGCTGGGAGCGGCTCCTCGACGGGCACGCGACGCGTCAGTGGAGCAGGTCGGCCAGGCCGGTGTCGCCGCGGCGGCGCGGGCCGCCCCGCACGTCGTATGAGTCGAGGAGCAGCTCGGCCAGCTCGCGTCGGTCGATCCGGTCGAGGCGGGCCCACAGGGTGACGCG
>JAEWFB010000366.1 GCA_023389095.1 Actinomycetes bacterium | reverse complement strand
GCGAGCACGAGGTTGCGGGGGTTGCCGGGCGGGCGCCCGACGGGCCGCTCGTAGCTCAGGGCGTCGGCGAGCCGGTAGAGGGTCGGTGAGGAGGCGACGGCGTGGATGCGGGCGAGGGTGGAGGCGTGGTGCTCGCTCATGGCTGCCGCCAGGTGATGGCGAGGTCGGCGGCGACGGTGTCGAGGCTGCGGGCGCCCATGCGCCGGGCCACCTTCTCCAGGGGCATCCCGCCGTCGTAGAGGGCGCGCCCGGCCCAGTTGCGCAGGCTGTTGGGGCGCACGTCCGGCTCGTTGGCCAGGCCGGCCAGCTCGAGCACCGCACCGAGGGAGTTGCACACGGCGGCTTGGGCCTTGGCCTGCCCGGGGGTGCCGGTGCCGCGGTAGGTCAGCAGCGTCGCGGGCGGTAGATGCCGCGAGCGCAGCACCTGGACCTGCCGCGCGACGATGCGGGCACCCCAGTCGGACAGCTCGCCCAGGCGCGGGTCGTGCCGCTTGGTGCCGGGAAGGTGGACCCAGCGTGGGGTCTCGGGGTCGTCGATGTCGGCGACGCGGATGGTGGAGATCTCGCTGGACACGGCGGTGGCCTCGCCGAGGGCCCAAGCGGTTGCCCGTTGCAGCGAGACGGTGCCTGCCTCCCCGAGGCGGGTGGAGGCTCGGCAGAGGGTGATCTCGCTGTCGGTCAGCGGCCGGGCCGCGGTGATGGACCGGGCGGGTAGCTGAATGTCCAAGGTGGGGTCGCCGTCGGTCACGCCCAGCTGCCGCCACGTCCGGAAGAGCATCCGTAGGGCGGTGCGCCGGGCGTGCACAGTGGTCAGCTCGGGGGCGGATCCACTGCTGGTTCGGGCCTCGATGAAGCCGCGGCAGTGGTCGGCACCGATCTCGGTGGGGGTGCGCACGCCCTCGGCGTTCAGGCGGCGCACGAACCGGTGCACGGTCTCGGTGACGCGGGTCATGGTCTGTTCGGTGAAGTCGCCGCTGTCCTCCCAGGCCGTCTCCACCAAGGCGACGGCGTCAGCGAGAAGGAGCTCCTCGCCCGCTCTTGGACTCGGCACCTGCGATGGCCGAGTCGCGGGCACGGCGCGCCTGGTCGACGGCCTCGCGCTGGGCTGGTGAGTCTCAGGCGTAAAGGTCACGCGTGCGCTGGTGCTAGGTCGCGTCGGTGGCTCATGAGCATCGCGGGCTTGCAGGCCGTCACTGGTCTGGGGACGCGGGGTGGCGCTTCGGGCGCCGGTGTGGGCTGGCATGGCACGCCTCCTGCCATCGACGCTAAGCGGCCATCGGGCTGCCTGTCATCGACTGCAGGGCAGCGGAACGTCCCGAGCCCCGCCGGGAACGCGTCGACGTCCGCCTCGTAGCGGCCCGTGGGAATACCGAGCCGGAGTAGGCGACGGGAACCTAGTCCGTCGCGCAGTCTGGCCGTGGGGGGTCCCCACCTGCGACGGCGACGAACCCTTGGCCGGTTAGGTCGTCGAACTACGTTGACCGGCAACCACCCACCATGCAGGGGGCAGGGCCGGTGCTCGGACGCGGACACCGGCCGACACCTTCACAATCCTCGACCCAAACCTTCGTTGAGAGCTGAAGCCGTCGTCAGCGCGCTCCGTCGCGAGTCGGCCCAGCCCGACACCGCCTGGCCGTAAGACGCCTTGAACGCCTCCACCTGCACCTCCGTGCGTTCGAGCAGTTCCTCGACGTGGTCAACGACCCGCTTCGCCCAGTCGCGCACGACCTCCCCAGAGGTTGAGCCGTCGAACTCCTTCTTGAAGACAAAGCCTCCTCGAACTGCCCGGCCTTCGTCGCCGTCGCCCATCCAGTTGCGACTGTGGTAGCTGTCCCCAGAGATGCCGTTGTCGAGCATCCAGTCAAGATCGTCCGTCAACTGGACTCGAAGGTGAAGGGCGAGACCAGGTGTTGCTCCTCCTCCACCGTCCGGCTTGTACGCGAGAAGTTCCTCAGTGCCTATGACAGGCACGGTCACCTGGACGTTCACCTTGGTGCCAGACTCGAAGGCCTCAAACTCGATATCGGTGCGCACCAACCGAGGGGTGGCGATGTCTGGGGCGCTCCCGTCGTAGGCCGCGAGGTCCTCGAGCTTGGCTCGGTTGACCTGAACCTTGACGAGGTCCAGTCGTTCACGCAGGTGCGACGACAGAGACGTATCGAACAGTCTTGTCTGCCTGGAGTACACGTTCGTCCTTTCGGCTCGCCTCCATCGGCGACAGGAGGCATGCCCGTGAATGTCTCACCCCGGACCGACAGTGGCTGGCTCGAACACGCCGGTCGCAACTTCGAACGCCACCCTCCGGCGCCCTCGCCCACCAACTCAACCCGCGCACCTTGCAGACGCCCGCGCTCGCGACATCGACGCCCGCCTCTCCGACAGCTCGCGGCCACCACGCGCGCCGCATCATCTGCATGGCCTCTGAGGGAGGCCAAAGCGTCCGCGTGACCGGGCACGCGTCCTACGGACGTTCCCCCAGAGGCGCCACGGCCGCTGGTTCCCTCGACGCGCGAGGCGCATCCTGGCTCGAGCCGGGATCCTGGCCGGCTACCGCCGAGCGCGGTTCCGCTCGGTTTGCGGCTTGGATTTCGGTTCGCAGCTCTTTGATGGCATCGAGGATCTCGGTGTGCCGTTGAGTGATCTGTTCCTCGGTTCTGCGCTCAGCCGCGCGCCGGAGGGTGAGCAGACCGATCCCCGTTAGGCCAACCGCGGCCAGCAAGGGAACCGCCACCTGCGGGGCGTCTCCGTACAGGCCCGCGACGGCGAGCCCGGCGGCGCCGGCCACCCCGAGAACGAGCGAGGTCCAGCCACGCCAGTGCACCAGACGTGATGTCAGCGCCACACCGACGCCGGCGGCGCCAAGCGTGAAGCCCAAGTAGGTCAGCCACGGATATCCCGGCTGCGCGATGGCTACCGCGCGGACAAGCGCCGCGGCACCGGTCGCGGCGAAGCACCAGGACAGCAGCCGCGTCGTCGCGACTGCCGAGTCTTTGACAGGTGTGCTCACGGGTGTACTGACTTCCCCGCTGCCCGGCTGGTTCCCCCGGCGGCCCACCTCTGCAGGCACCGCTGTTCGCCCCGGGCGCACGGAATACCCAGCCGGCTCGCCCGGCCGGTGACTGCAAACGGGCTCTGACCTGCGCGGATCACCCGTTTGGGGGAGGCGCTCTCCCCCGTTTGTGGTGGCGGATTTCCCCCTTTCAGGTGATGTCGGACATTCGGCGCAGAACGCATCCTTCTCGCGGTCATGGGCGCCGCTCGACCACCGCCCCGGAAGGTAGCTCCGGGGACCACACCCAGGAGTGAACATGCACCCCCGCGAAGCCACCTCCAGCCAGGCCACGGTCCTCACCCTGCCTGGGCGCGACATTGTGCTGGCCCCAACCGGATCCGGGCTGGATGAGCAGACGGCTGCCGCGTTCACAGTCCTGCAGTCGCTCACCAGTGCTCAGCGGGCAGCGCTGGTCAGCGCCTGGACGCCGAAGATGGGACGCGACGCCGCCACGATGCAGCACTTGAAGGAGATGGTGACCGGCGAGGTGCAGTCTCGGTCGGCCGACAGCGCCGCGCCCCAGCGCGCCTCGCGTCCTCGACGCGGGGCAGCCGGCACAGACAAGCCGAGCAAGAAGCCCAAGCCGTGGTCGGTGACGGGGACGCCCCGGGAGTCCTACGTCGAGATGTTGCAGATGGTCTTCGCCTCGCGGATGCTCTTCCAACTGGCCGAAGCCCTCGACGGGCTCCAGAAGCCGGCCGGCCGCCCGGGACGAACCTCCCCCTACCCAGCCAGCGTCCTGCTGGCCGTCATGGTGCTCGCCCGCGTGTACGGGTCCTTGCCCCGGGCCCTGGCCGTGCTGCAGCACGAGGACCACTGGTCGCTCGTGCGGGACCTCGTCGAGCGCGCCACAACCCCAATCGGCGGCGGCCCCGGGCTGGTCCTGCCCCATCGGGCGCCGACCATCAACACGATGCGGGTGTTCCGCCGCATGCTCGACGGCTCCCTCGAGCACCGCGAGGCACTACAGCAGCGCTTCCAGCGCATCTCGTACGCACTGGCCCGGCGGCTCGGGAACTTCGCGGCCCTCGCGCCCGACTTCACCGCCCCGGACACCAGGCACGCGATCTACGGGGATGGCACCATCCTGCGGCCCTACAGCAGCGTGCGAGTCATTCCGACCCTCGACGGCACCGCCATCCCGGTGGGATCGAAGGCCAAGCACCGTCCGCGCGTCCCGGTCGCGCTGACCGACACCGGCGCGGACGACAAGAAGGACATCGGCCTGAACATGGTGTCCCTGCACACCCTCACCGAGCATGGTCGGGTCGTCCTGGCCACCGGAACCGCCTTCGGTGCCGAGATGTGGACGAGCTTGGACCTCATCGACAGCGTCATGGCGCACGTCGAGGACCTCGAGGCGCGCACCCCCAACAGCGCCGCCGAAGACGGCGGCTCACCGGTCCACACCCTCGTCTATGACCGGGCCATCACCGGATGGTCGGTCGACTACCTGATGCACAGGTACGGCATCCAGACCCTCACCAAGTCGAGCGCCGCTTCGAACAAGGGCGAGCACGCCCTCACCGACGAGGAGATCAAGACCCGAACCGACGACTACGCCATCTACGCCGGCGCCGACATCCTCGGGCGCGAGACGCGGGCCGCGATCATGCCCTACCTGCGCTACGAGGTGCTCAGCCAGGTCATCCGCAGCTACGACGCGATGCCCGTCGGCCTGTCCTACTACCCCAGCGAGAGCGACAAGAAGGAGGTCTTCCGCACCCACACCAAGGACCTGCCCGACGCCACCCACCACTCCCCGGACGGACCGTGCCGACACTCCGTGGTCATGGACGACGGCAGCCTCTTCCTCGTCGCCACCGACCCGGAGCTCGGGCACCGCACCAAGACCTGGCTGCTCGAATGCGATACCGCCACCCGCCACCGCCGACCCGACGGAGGCTGGACCCGCCGCTGCACCTACACCGTCCCGTGCGTCTACGGCGACTTCACCTACGAACACGAGTGGGAAGCGAGCGAGCCCCGCCGCCAGCCGGGGCACGATCGCGACCTCGCCGACCCGGTCGGCTGGCGCCTTCGCCCGCTCGGCCGCGCCGACGACCTGGTCGACTGGTACAACCACGGCGCAGACGCCGACGAGATCACTCCCGAACAACGTCGCTTCACCCGCGCCTACAGCGTCCGCAACGACGCCGAGTCCTACAACCAGTGGTTCCAGCAGTCGCTGCTCCACCACGGGCGCGCCGCCAACGAGACTCTCCCCGGGCAGGAACTCGACTGGCTCTGCGGTGCCATCCTCAACAACATCCTCACGCACGGCCGGTACCTCAGCGCGCTCAGCTGACCCGGCCCGACAGCCCAAATATGAAGGGGCGCAGCCGACAGCGGCTGCGCCCCTCACGCGTATCCGGCACAACACGGCTACGCCACACATGTGACCGGAGTCACACCCGTTGCCACACCCAGCGATTGCGCTCGCATCCAAGAACCGGACCTGTCCCGTCACCACGCTACCGACGGGAGACACTCATGGCCGCCACGCCTCACACCCAGACGCTCCGCACAATCAGCCTGCAGGAGGGCCTCGACGCCCTGGCCGAACTCAGAGCGGACGCCGTGTTCTCCTCCATCGACCCCGCGCCGCTGCTGGATGCCGCCACGTCGCTCGCTGGGATCGCCGCGGAGCTCGGTGCCCGCAACTGCCACGACCTCGCCGTCAGGAGCGCCCAAGTGCTGCAGGCCATCACGGGCGTCAGCCGCCTGGACCGCGTCCAGCCTCAGGACGTCGCCGACATCCTTCACCTGCACCGCAACGTGCTGCTCACCCTGCTGATCGCCACGGCCCGCACCTACGGCGGGCCGACCAACGACATCTGCGCGCTCGTGCCGCGGCTGCACGTACGCAGCGGCGGCAGCCGAGCCACCCGGCTCTTCCACGACGACGAGATCGTCCTGGCCCGTACCTTCGCGCTGTCCACCCTCGACAACGACCCACGTCACCACGCCGCCCTGTCCTACGCCCTGGTTGAGGCCGGTATGACACCGGGAGAGACCACCCACATCACCACCGGAGACCTCGTCGGCTACGACGGACAGGTCGAGCTCATCGACGCACGCGGCAACCACACCATCCGCCGGCGCACCCTGCCGGCCGACTACTTCGCCAAGGCCGTCCTGACCCAGGCACGAGCCGCGAGCATCCGCGCCGGACGCACAGGCAACGAACCCCTCGTCTACTCCTTCAAGAAGAACCTGCCCGGCACCCCCGCCGCGACAGCCAGCATCCAGACCAACCTCAACCGGTGGCTCACCAAGATCGGCCTCAAGCACATCGACACCACCACCAACAGCATCCGCGCCTGGCGCGTGCGCCACGCCCACTCCATCTCCACCGATCTCGGCTACGAGATCTCCGGCTTCACCCCCGGCCGCCACGACAGCCGCCTCGCCGAGCTCATCGACCTGCGCCCCACCTTCACCCAGCGCATCGCCAGCAAGGACACCCACGACTTCGACATCTGACCGACAGCCCCATCACGCGCCCGGGATGCCCCCTGGTCGAGATCACGGATCGAGCGCGAGGTATAACTACGTGTGTCGGTGATTGCGCTCAACAGCGCGATGAGTCGACACTGACGAAGTCAGCCAGGCGGGGTCGGACGTCACGGGTGGTACCACGACGAGACTCCCTCAGAACACCGAAGCGGGCCCTTGGAGAGCATCCAAGGGTCCGCTTTTAGGTACCCAACGGCGTGTCCCCCGCGTCGTGGGTGCGACGCGTCGCTACCTAGGGGTAACCTGTGAAATACCACCCGTGTAAGACGTCCACATGTTGTCCCCCAGGAGAGCCGCCATGAACGCCAGGATCCACCTGCTGACTGGGAGTCGTCGTGACCGAGTCGAGCCGACGAGCTAACATCGCGCCGGCTAGAAGCCGAGCATCCTCAGGCCCACTGCCCACATTCCCGGCAGCGCGGCCTTCCCATGTACCCCGTGACGTGTCCCGACGTCGTCAAGGTCACCCCGGCCTGCCCGTCGGGGACCTCGAGCGTGAACCACTCGCCTCCGCAAGAGCCGCACCGGAGCACGTCGTCGTCCGGAGCCGTGGCCCGCCGGCGCGAAGTCGGCGCGTCCCGCAGTGCCGTGACGCTGCCCATGCGATTCACCCAACTTTCAGTTCGAACATTGGAGTACCTCAACATGATCCTGCATACCCCGAAGGGCCCGAATGGGTCCTACAAGACCGGCCAGCGCGTCCCCGAGACGGGCACGTGGGTCGACCAGTACGGCGTACCGACGTACCACGAGCGTGGTGCCACGTTCCCCCCGTGCATCGACCGCAAGGGTGAGTGCGCGTACCGCGTGCTGGCCCAGGCAGCTGCCACTGCCTGAAGGCCGATGACCTGATCTAGCCCATCCGAGGGCGGTCGGGCCGTGGAGTTCTGCTCCGCGTCCCGGCCGCTTTCATGTGCACGGTCGCCGCACGGGGGAGCCGTAGCGGTACTTACTTCTACCACCAATACCCTGCCGCAAATCGCCAAACAATCCAAACCCAGCACCCACGTCGTCACCGTGTCGTGTCCTAGTGCTCTTACGGGCGTTTGCGCACGGGGCGTCCTTCCAGACAACCGTCCCAACGTCAATGTGGCCCGTGACGGCCTTGGCCCCGTTGCCGGCCCCCGTCTACGCCAGGGGCTCGACCCCGTAGGGGTTGCCGTCCCCTCGACCCCAGATCGCCTGATGCCCCATCATGGCGAGGTGCAGGACGTCATCCGCTTCGATGGGGCGGCTGGGCTGCAGAGGTTGGCAGTGGAAGAACGAACGCTGCCCGTGCCGCCCACGCACCCACTGCGGCGCCACACCGCGGTTGACGACGTGCAAGCCGTTCAGTGTCGGCGACGGTGTCCACCGCCCCCACGTGCGGAAGCCGCCCCAGTCTCCGCCGTCCTTCGACTGAACGCCTTCGTATGCGTGAGTGGCGGTGTACGCAACGGTGTGGTGCACGGAGACCCGTTCGGGGTAGCGCTGCACCTCGCGGTCGACCAGCCGGACCCAGCACGGCTCTCTGCTCACGACGCCGTCCTCGGCACGACGACTTCTTCCCTCTTTGGGCACCCGGTAGTCCCGCAGAACGACCAGGTCGTGGTCGTGGGCAGGGTTCGCCGTCGTGACGTAGCGCCGCCATGCATCGACCACGAGAGGGGCGAACTCATCTCGATGCCCGACCAACGCGTTCGACGGGTTGTCGCGGTGGTCCACGCTCGCGTACGCACGCAGCACCGGGATGAGCTCATGATCCGGGCTCTGCGTGAGCCGGGCCTGCAGGTTGGCGCGAAGCTCCCGGTGGTGTGCGGCCTCGCGCTCCTCGTGTGCTCGCCGCTCTGCGGCCTCCCGCTCTCGGCGTTCGCTGTCGACCCGGGCCTTGCAGCGCTCGCAGAACAGTCGGCCACCCACCATGGTCCCGTGCGTCGAGCAAGTCGGCGAACCGCAGCCTTCACCCTGGCAGACGCCGGCGGCGAACAGCCCGCAAGGGGAGTGGCTCAATCGCCCGTCGCACACCACAGGCACGAACCCGGCTGAGGTCGGGTCGAAGCGGTGGCCGCAGACCCGCGTCCTTCGCACGTGTTCCGGGCGGAGACCGGGCGTGCCGTCGAGCATTCGCTGCTGGTCGGGCACGTACACCGTCTCGAACCAGACCTCTTCGTGGTCGCACTCGTACGTGTTCCCGTTGACCACGTGGGCCGTCGTGTGCCCGCACTTAGGACATGTCGCCGCGATCGCCATAGCCGCCCCTTCCCCTCAACCGGGCCAGTATCAGGCACGTTCGGACTGGTTGTAGGGATTCTCAGGCTAAATGTCGCGGCCCGTATGGCGCCGCATCGGGCGCCCTCAGGCGGCGCTTAGACGGTCCTCCGGCATACTGGGCCGAGGCGCGGGCCCAGCGAACTACGCGGATGTTCTTCCTATCGTTGTTTCGACTAAAGGTCCGACGTCACGGGCCTCTAGCTCAGTTGGTAGAGCGTCGGACTTTTAATCCGCTGGTCGTCGGTTCGAGCCCGACGGGGCCCACCACGTCCACGTCGCGCAGGCCCGAACCGGCGGGCCGCCACCTCACGTCGCCGGCCGAGCCGCCGCCCACGTGGTCGGGATGTCTGCCCCGCCCTCCTGGGACACGCGGGAGCCCATCTGGACGTAGGCCGCCTGGCGCAGGAGCTTCCCACCGACCAGCACCTGTCCCAGCCGGAACGAGGTCGAGCCGGTCATGAGGCCTCGGGGGACGAACGAGAAGAGCGTGCTCAGCTCGGCGAGGTCGCCTTGCGAGTTCATCCTCATCAGCAGCAGGTTGTCGCACTGGGACACGATGTTCTCGTGGACCTTGTGCGGTCGCTGGGTCGAGGTGAGCGGGTACAGGCCGTACTTGCGCCCCTCGGCGGCGATCTGGATCGCCCGGTCCATGGACAGGCGGCTCACCTCGTCGGGTGGTTCGGCCGGGCAGATGTTGTGCGCCTCGTCGATGACGATGAGGCGCGGGACCTTGGTGAGCCGCTCCTCCCACAACGTCGACAGGACGGCCTGGCTCACGGTGCGCTGCTCCCCCGGCGCGTCCAGCGACCCCAGGTCCACGACGATGCACCTGCTCGTGGGGTGGCGCAGCTCCTCGACCAGTGACGGTTCGTTCGGGTTCCAGATGCTCCATCCGAGGACGCCGAGGTTCTCGGCCCGCATCCCGAGCCGCCGGATCGCCGGGTCGTCGGAGGTGCGCAGCGTCTCGACGCCGACGTCCTGCCCGTCGCGCTGGGCCCGCAGGAGGTCGACGAGCACCGCGTACTCCTCGCGGTCCTGGATCGGGTCCAGCCCCAGCACGGCCGCCTGGGCGGCGGCGTCGAGGTCGGCGAACTTGAACCGAAGGAGGTGGTCGGCGCCCGGCTTGTTCGACCAGACCGACACCTGCTCGGGCACACCCGCGTACCGCGCCGCCAGAGCAGCGTCGGCGCCCTCACGCACCCGCGAGAGCCCCACGTAGTCGGAGTTCGGGTCGAGGATGACCAGCTGCAGGCTCGTCTCCGCCAGCACCCGCTCGAGCAGCAGCCCGAGAGCGTACGTCTTGCCCGACCCCGACTGCCCGCACAGGAACGTGTGCCGGTCCAGTCCGCCGCTGTCCAGGACGGCGGGCACGCCCGGGGCCAGCACGAACTCGCCCACGTCGAGCCCCGCCCGGTCCGGCCGGATGCGGTCGAACCAGTCGCCGACCTCGGACGGCTCGGCCGGCCTCACGAGGGCGTCGTGGAAGGGGCTCCCGTCGGTGTCCAGGACGATCCCGGAGCCGCGCGCCAGCCTCATGGCGATCGGCGCCGTCACGGTCGGCTCGCCCGACTGGCCGTCCGAGATGGAGACCTCGGCACCGATGTCGGTGACCTGACCGAGCCGGTTGGCTCCCTCGGACTGGAGGATCACGTAGCCGCCGCGTCGAAGCGCCAGGCGGTGGAGCGAGGACTGGAACTCGAACGTCACGCCGTCGATGGACGTCGCCAGCGGAAGGACGCTTCGCTCCACCTGCTCCCGCGTCCGCCGGTAGGTCGCGATCCTCTCGGCCACAGCCGTGTCGAACGGGTCGTCGTGGTCGGTCAGTGGAGTGGTCATGGTGGCCTTCCTTTCTCGGGTCGACCGGGCGTGGTGGCCGTGGTGGCACGGTGGCGCCCCGGCGTCAGGACCGCGGCGCCTCGGGTGCCGTCGCGGTCTCGGCCCCCGTTTTGGCACCGGGCTGACGGGTGGGGATGTTCCCCACGGAGTAGATGGCGACGAGGCCGAGCATCGCCAGCACGGCCAGGGAGGCACGCAGCCCGGCGATGCGGGCGTCGGTGTTCTCCTGCATCACGGCGGTGGCGGTGTCGCCGTGGACCCCGGCCTCCGTGAGCGCGGCGCTGAGCTGGGAGTCGGGGATGAAGGGCACGCCGGCGGAGAGCTGGACCTGCGCCTGCGACGAGAGGCTCGCGGGGATCGCGGGGTTGTCCTGGATGCCGGTGAAGAACGACGACGAGAGCGCGGCGATGAGGACCGCCCCGCTGAGGGCCGTGCCGATGGACGAGCCCAGGAACGTGACGGTGTTCTGCAGGCCGCCCACCTCGTCGGTCTCCTCGTCCGGCACCGACGACACCGTCACGCTGCCGAGCTGGGAGGCCAGCGCCCCGATGCCCAGCCCCGCGAGGAGCATCGGCAGCGTGACGACCTCGGGACCGGCTCCGGCCTCGAGTGCTGCCATCAGGGTGGCCAGGCCGAGGAACAGGGACAGGAACCCGAGCCGCACCACACGGCGGGGGTTGGCCTCGGGGAAGAACCTCGGCACCCCGACCGCCGCGAGCAGCAGCGTGACCGAGAGCGGCAGCATGCGCACGCCGGTGGCGATCGCGGACAGCCCGAGCGAGACCGACAGGAACAGCGGCACGGCGAAGAACATGCCGGCGAGCAGCAGGTACTGGAAGAAGAACCCCACGAGCCCGCCGCGCAGCAGGGGGTGGCGCAGCATCGCCGGGTTGATGAGCGCTGCCTCGCCGCGCTGGACCCGTCGGCGCTCCCAGGCGAGGAACCCGAGCAGCACCAGGCCCCCGGCGAGGATGAGCCAGATGACCGCGGACAGGCCGAAGAGCGTCGGCGCGTCGGGCTTGGGGTCGATGAGCCCCCACGACCCGGCGCGCAGGATGCCGTAGACCACCAGGGCCAGGCCACCGGCCGACAGGGCGGTGCCGACGAGGTCCAGGCGGACGCCGGTCTCCGGTGGGGTGTCGGCCATCCGGCGGGTCAGCGCCAGGATGCCGAGCACCACGACGACCTCACCGGCGAACACCCACCGCCACGACCAGTAGGTGGTGAAGAGCCCGCCGATGAGGGGCCCGGCCGCCACGGCGATCGCCCCTGCCGCAGCCACCATCCCGTAGGCGCGAGGGCGTTCGGACCGGTCGAAGTTCGCGGCGACGAGAGCGACGATGGCCGGCATGATGAGCGACGCGCCGATGCCCTCGAGCAGGGACCAGCCGATGAGCAGGACCGTCAGGTTGGGAGACAACGAGGTGGTCAGCGAGCCGCAGCCGTAGATGATGCACCCGAGGGCGAACGCCCGTTTGCGGCCCAGGATCTGGCCGACCTTGCCGCCCGTGATCATGAGCGAGGCCATCACCAGCGTGTAGAGGGTGATGGCCGTCTGGATGCCGGTGACCGACGTGCCGAGGTCGGCGGCGACCGTCGCGATGGACACGTTCATCACCGAGCTGTCCAGCGCCATGAGGAACTGCCCGGAGGCCAGCGTGACGAGGATGGCGCCGGAGGCCGCGCCCGCGGCCGTGGCCGCTGCGGGCGCGGTGCTCTTCACCATCGGCGTGCTCCCTCCGGGCCAGCGGTGTCAGGCCAGGGCCTTGGCCTTGAGCGCCCCGAACTCCTCCGGCGTGATGACTCCCGAGTCGAGCAGCGACTTGGCGCTGGCGATCTGGTCCGCCGCGCTCGCACCACCGCCGGATCCGGCCGCCACGTTCTTGATGTACTCCTCCTGCTGGGCCTGCATCTGCGCCACGTCACGCATCTGCCGCTCGGACATGCTCCGGCCACGGACGATGAGGTAGATCAGGGCGCCCAGCCACGGCACGAGGATCAGCAGCACCGCCCAGCCGGCCTTTCCCCAGCCGCTGAGGTCCCGGTCCCTGAACACGTCGAAGATGCACCGGACCCACACGAAGATGGCGGCGAACCAGATGAAGAACCAGAAGCTCCACAGCAGGACGTCCCAGAAGTTGGTCGTGATGTTGTCCATGCCAGTCCTCTCGAAGAGCCAGCTCGACGCCACGGTGGTCGTCATGACCAGCGTGGTCGACCCGAGCGAGGACAGCCTCATCCCGCAGGAGTGATCCCGCCGTGGGGCCGCGAGGCCAGACTGGCGGCGGCGAGGTCGGACCTCGACCCTGCGCAAGCAGGGGTAGCGCGGATGGGCGGTGGGCCATGCTCGATGAAAAGGCTTCCGACGCAGTGGTCGTGGGGTGCGGGAGGTCGGCCGCGGACCAGGCCGCCATCGCCACCGCCACGGCCGAGGCCGCGCGCCGTGGACTCCGTCTCATCCTGCTCGTCGTCGACGAGTCCAGCACGAGCCTGAGTGTGCCGGGCCACAGACGGCTGTCCGCGGACGCCATGCACACGGCAGCGCGGCGCGCGGCGATGGTCGCCGAGGCGACAGACCCGACGGTGCCGGTCGAGGCCGTCGCCGTCGCCCGGGAGGACGACGGGGCGATCGGCCTCGTGGCCGCGCGCGCGGTTCTCTTCATCGCGCCCGCGCGAGGGCTCGGCACCCACCAGGTGCTGTTCCTCGGGCACACGGCCGACGAGGTCATCCGACGGGCCGGGTGTCCCGTCGTCATGCCGCACGTCAAGCGTCGGGGGCCCCACAGCCACTCCGACGGACACGACCGGCGTCCCACCGTCCGCGTCGCCCTCACGGGACGCGCCGACGACGTCGAGGTGCTCCGGTGTGCCGTGGAGGAGGCACGGCTGCGGCGCACCTCGCTCTCGGCGGTGCGCACCGTCCGCGAGCTCGGGGGTCAGTCCCGCCAGTCCGAGCTGCAGGCCGCGCTCGCCTCCGCCTGGCAGACCGTCCACCGGGTCCCGGAGAGCGCGTCCGTACCGTGCCGAGCCGAGGTCGTCGTCCTGGAGCACCGCGTCGACACCCTCACGACCCGGTGCGACGCCGACGACCTCGTGGTCGTCGGGGGTGACGACGCGGTCCGCCGACCGGGTCGTGCTGCCCTCGTCGAGATGGTCCGCGGCTCGGTGCTGCGTGGTGCCCTGGACGCGCTCCCGTGCGACGCGATGGTCGTCCCGCTCGAGCACGAGAACGGGATGTCTTCGACACCCGGCAGGCCCGTGCACCACGGGCGCCACGCAGGCCTGTCCCGCGCGACAGCGGCACGGACGTTGACGCCCTCACTGCGATGACCTCGGCGGGGAGGTGGCACGGTCTCGTGCCCATCTCCACGTGGATCCGCTCCTACGACCGCAGCTGGCTGCGGGCCGACCTCATCGCCGGGGTCACCGTCGCCGCGCTCATCGTGCCGAAGAACCTGGGGTACGCCGGCATCGCGGGGATCCCGCTGCAGAACGGGCTGTACGCCGCGGCCGCGGGCGCCATCCTCTACGCGGTCTTCGGCACCAGCCGCCAGATCTCGGTGGGGCCCAGCTCCGGGCTGGCGGCGGTGGCCGCCGGTGCGACGCTGGCGGCCGGCCTCACCGGCGAGCACGAGATCGCGACGTTCGTCGCCGGGATCACCTTGGCGTCGGGGGTGCTGTTCCTGCTGATGTTCGTGCTCCGCGTGGGTTGGATCGCGCAGTTCCTGTCGAAGGCGGTGGTCACGGGGTTCCTGTTCGGCGCCGCCCTCGACGTGGTCATCGGCGAGCTGCCCAAGCTGACCGGGACGGAGACGACCGGGTCCAACCCCGTGCAGGAGCTGTGGTCGTGGCTGGGGACGCTGGGGCAGTCCCACGGGCCGACGGTGCTGGTCGGCGTCGCAGCGCTCGCGGTCGTGTTCGGCCTCCGGTGGCTGGCCCCCTCGGTCCCGGGTGCGCTCGTGCTCGTCGTGGGTGGGCTGCTCGCCTCGTGGCTGCTCGACCTCGGCGCCCGGGGCGTGGCGCTCGTCGGCGAGGTGCCTCGCGGGCTGCCCTCGGTCGAGCTGCCCGACCTGCGGCTCGCCCTCGACCACGTCGGCGTCGTCGCGGTCGCCGCGACGGCACTCGTGCTCATCGGGTTCTCCCAGACGGCCGGCGACGCCAGGGCCTTCGCGGCCCGGCACCGCTACCGCATCGACATGGACCAGGAGTCGTTCGCCCAGGGGATGGCCAACACGGGCGCGGGCCTGCTCCACGGGATGCCGGTCTCCACCAGCCTGTCGGCGAGCTCCCTCAACGAGAGGACCGGAGCCCGGACCGGGCTGGCGTCCCTCACGTCCGGGGTGACCGTCCTGCTCACCCTGGTCGTGCTGGCACCCCTGTTCTCCCAGCTGCCCAAGCCGGTCCTCGCCGCGCTCATCATCGAGGCCGTCGTCAGCGGGATGATCGACGTGCCCGAGATGCGCCGGCTCGCACGCGTGCAGCGGTTCGACTTCTGGATCGCGACGGCCGCCATCGTGGGCACGCTGCTCTTCGGCGTGTTCGCCGGCGTCGTCATCGGGATCGCGTTGTCGCTGCTCTGGCTCGTGTGGGTCTCCACCCACCCGGCGATGCCGACGCTGGCACGCGAGACCGGCACCCAGGTCTTCCGCGAGCTCTCCGAGCACCCGGAGGACGAGGAGGTGCCGGGCGTGGCCGCCCTCCGGCTCGACGGCGGCCTGTTCTTCGCGACGTCCGATGCCCTCCAGGACCGCATCCGGGAGGTCATCAACTCCAGCGACGGGCTCACCGGGATCGTCCTGGACTGCTCGGGGATCGCCTACGTCGACTCGCAGGGCTCGTCGAAGATCTCCGACATCCTCGACCTCACCGAGCAGTCGGGGATCACCCTCCGGCTGGCCAAGCTCAAGCCCGCCGCCCGCGACATCCTCGAACGGGAGGGCGTCCTCGAACGGATCGGCCCGGACCGGCTCCACGGCAGCGTCCACCGGGCCGTGGAGGCCCAGCTCGCCGCGACACCCCCGCCGCCCGGCGCCGGCACGGCCTAGCGGGCCGACGCGGGCGCGCCCGAGGGGTGAGCCGGGTCGAGGGTGGCAGCGGTCTCCACGAGCCGGCGCAGGGTCTCGACGAACCGTGCGGCGGGGGCACCGTCGACGACGGCATGGTCGAGGCTGATCGTCAGCGGCAGCATCGGTCGCACGACGACCTGCCCGTCCCGCGCCACCGCGCGCTCGGCCACCCCGCCGACCGTGACGATGACCGTGAGCGGTGCGAGCGGCACGGCCCAGCCCCAGGTCGAGGAGAACATCCCGATCGAGGTGACGCC
>JAEWFB010000342.1 GCA_023389095.1 Actinomycetes bacterium | reverse complement strand
GGCCTGGCCGGCCTGGCCGCAGCCGTCCTGCTCCTGCGCACCGAGCCGCCGGCCGAGCGCGACTGACCGTTCAGGGCGCGTCGGTCAGGGCGCGTCGGTCAGGACGCGTCGTGGACGGCGGCCCAGGGGACGTCCCAGCCGGCCAGGCGCAGCCGGCGCGTCACGAACGCCTCGCGCGACAGCCCGACGACGCGTCCGACGGACGGCTCGTACACGTCGAGGCCGTCGCCGCCCGTGGGCGGCAGCGCCAGCACGACGTGCCGCGGGAGGGTGGCACTGCCGATGTAGAGGATGCCCGGGCGTCCGGGCCGCACCGACGCCACGAGCTCGTCGTAGGCGCGACCGAGCCGCTCGGCCGAGCCGAGCCGGAGCCACGCGATGTGCCACCGTGCCCCGGAGGCGCCGGCGCCGAAGCGCAGCTCGTTGCGGGCCCCCCACGGCGAGGTGCCGAGCGCGCGGGGCCACGGCAGCTGCGGCCGCCCTCCCCCGGCGAACCAGCCGGCGGTGCGGCGCGCGACGACCTGCTCGTAGGCCGCGAACCGTTCGGTCTCCGTCCCCGCGTCCACCGGGGCGGCCGGGTCGTGCGGCACGCCGAGCCGGATCCACTGCGCGAAGGCCGGGTCGAGGAGCATCCGGGCGACGGTCAGCGAGGCCGAGCCGCACGTCGTCGACGTCTGCTGCACCGGGACGGGATCTCCGGAGTGCAGGCGGAACGGTGCGACCACGGGTTCAGCCTCCCGTCAGGGCGGGGCGGACCCGGTGCGGACCCGCACCGGCGTCAGGCGGACTCCTTGCGCGGACGCTTGGCCCGCGGCTCGGCCTCCCGCCGCACGATCGTCGGGTTGACGTTGTCGAGCACGACCTCGCGGCTCACGACGACCCGGGCGATGCCGTCGTCGCTCGGCACGTCGAACATCACCGGGAGGAGGACCTCCTCCATGATGGCGCGCAGCCCACGGGCACCGGTGCCGCGCAGCAGCGCCTGGTCCGCGACGGCCTCGAGGGCGTCATCGCTGAACTCGAGCTCGACACCGTCGATCTCGAACATCTTCTGGTACTGCTTGACGAGCGCGTTGCGCGGCGTCGTGAGGATGTTGACGAGGGCCTGCTGGTCGAGCGGCGCGAGCGTCGTCAGGACGGGCAGGCGGCCGATGAACTCGGGGATGAGGCCGAACTTGAGCAGGTCCTCGGGCATGACGTCGGCGAAGGAGTCGGCGAGGTCCTTGGGGCTGTGCAGGGCGGCCCCGAAGCCGAGGCCCTTGCGCCCGACGCGCGACTCGATGATCTTCTCGAGCCCGGCGAAGGCACCGCCGACGATGAACAGGACGTTCGTCGTGTCGATCTGGATGAACTCCTGGTGCGGGTGCTTGCGCCCACCCTGCGGGGGCACCGACGCCGTCGTGCCCTCGAGGATCTTCAGGAGCGCCTGCTGCACGCCCTCGCCGGAGACGTCGCGCGTGATCGACGGGTTCTCGCTCTTGCGGGCGATCTTGTCGACCTCGTCGATGTAGATGATGCCGGTCTCGGCCTTCTTGACGTCGTAGTCGGCGGCCTGGATGAGCTTGAGGAGGATGTTCTCGACGTCCTCGCCGACGTAGCCGGCCTCGGTCAGGGCCGTCGCGTCGGCGATGGCGAAGGGCACGTTGAGCATCTTGGCGAGGGTCTGGGCCAGGTAGGTCTTGCCCGAGCCGGTCGGGCCGATGAGCAGGATGTTGCTCTTGGCGATGTCGACGTGCTCGTCGTCGCGCTTGGGGCCCTCACCGGCCTGGATGCGCTTGTAGTGGTTGTACACCGCGACGGCGAGGGCCTTCTTGGCGGTGTCCTGGCCGACGACGTAGTTCTGCAGGAAGTCGAAGATCTCGCGCGGCTTGGGCAGGTGGTCGAGGCCCAGCTCGCTGTTCTCGGCGAGCTCCTCCTCGATGATCTCGTTGCAGAGGTCGATGCACTCGTCGCAGATGTACACCCCGGGCCCGGCGATGAGCTTCTTGACCTGCTTCTGGCTCTTTCCGCAGAACGAGCACTTGAGCAGGTCTCCGCCTTCTCCGATTCGTGCCACCGATTCGCTCCTGGTCGCTCGACCCCGGGTGCCGGATGCGCCCGAGCGTCCCCGCGGCCTGCGGGGTCGCCTCTATTAGACGACGGCGGGGGCCGCGCCCGCTCGCGCAACGCCGTTTGTCCGCTGATGGCTGACAAACGACGCCGGTGTCAGTTGAAGGCCGTTCCAGCCGAATCGCTGCAGGTCAGCGCCCTGACCACCCCCTCGCGACGCGTCGGGCCCGGGCCTCCACGCGCGCCCGGCGCAGCCCGACGACGGCCGCGGCGAGCAGCGCGAGGGCGACGGCGGCGCCCATCAGGGCGACGACGACCCCCGCCGGGCTCCATCCCGACCCGAGGTCGATCGGAGCGTATCCGGGCAGTGCCGTCGCAGCCGGGCCCTCCGCAGGTGCGCGACCCGGGCCGGCGGCCGCGAGGATCCCACCTCCACCGTCCACGACACCGGGTGCGGGCGGTAGGACGCGCCGGGGTCGTCGATCTCGGTGATCCATCCCACGACGATGACGTCGGCCCACCCGACCACCTCGGCCGCGACCGGCATCACACAGGACGCCGAGGCATCAGGGACGGGTGCGCCCACGCTCTCCGCAACCGCAACAAGCCGCCACGTGGCGTCATGATGCGGCCCGCCACCCCTGCCGACCACGACAGGGCGCCACGTGGCGCCGTGATGCGGGTGTGGATGAGTCGCTCGGCGGACATCTCCCCTGCGCGAGCATCGGGCCATGTCCGGTCCAGTTCCCCCGCCCCGCGGCCCCTTCAAGGTCGCGACGACCACCGACCCGGCGACCGGGCGACGTCAGTCCGTCCCGCCGTCGGGCGTCAGCGCGTGGGACCTGCGATCAGGTCGATACCGCCGGCTGCTCCGAGGCGTCTACATGTCGGCGTCGGTGCCGGTCACGCCAGTCGTCGCGGCTCGAGCCGGGCTCCTCGCCGCGGGCCCGGACGCCGTCGCCTCGCACCACACGGCCGCCAGGATCTGGGGCGCCGTCGTCCCCGACGACGGGCTGGTTCACGTCACCGGTCGTAGCCGTCTGCGCGGCGCCGGTCTCAAGACGCACCGGCCCAAGACCGGGCAACGCGGCACGACCGCCCACGGGATCCGCGTGACGACGCCCGCTTCGACGTTCCTCGACCTCAGCGACGAGCTGGGACTCGTCGACCTCGTCGTCGCCGGCGACTCACTGATCAAGGCGGGCGTCGTCACACCGGAGCAGATCGTCGAGGCAGCGGCCGGCTACGCCGGCAAGGCCCGGAGGCTGGCACGACGCGCCGCGTCGCTCGTGCGGGCCGAGGTCGACTCGCCGATGGAGAGCCGCGTCCGGATGCTCATGGTGCTGGCCGGCCTTCCCGAGCCCGTCGTCAACCACCGGATCCGGTGGGCCGACGGCCGGGTCCGCTTCCGCTTCGACCTCTCGTTCCCCCACGCGCGGCTCGTCATCGAGTACGACGGCCGGCAGCACGCCGAGTCCGACGAGCAGTGGGACATCGACGTCGACCGCCGCGAGTGGATGGACGGCGACAAGTGGCGTCTCGTCATCGTCCGGTCCAAGGACCTCTACCGGACGCCGGCCCGCACGCTGAGCCGGATCACCGCGGCGATGCGCGACCAGGGCATGCGGGTGCCGCGCCTGTCCGATGCGTGGCGGCAGCACTTCCCGAGCCTGCCGGGAGACGTCGCCGTCCCCGCCTGAACGGCGCCAGGTGGTCGCTCGTTGCGGCGAGCGAGGTGGATCGGCCGCAACAACGCGCCACGTGGTGGCTTGGTGCGCTGGCTCGGGTGCGGCGTCAGGCGGAGGTGAGGTCGCGGACGATGGCGACGTACTGCTCCTCGGCCGCCTCGGGCGAGGTGCCCGACAGCTTGGCCCACGCGTCGTATTTCGCCCGGCCGACCGGGTTCATGATCCCGGGGCGGGACCCGCTCACGTCGCCATGGGTGACCTGCTTGAACAGGCCGTACAGCCTCAGCTTGACGTCGTTGCCGGGGTCGGCCGTCAGGCCCTTGACCGCCTCGACCGCCTGGTCGAACTCCGCACTCGCCATCCCAGCTCTCCCGTCGATTGCTCTTCCCGGTCGCCTCCCATCCAAGCAGGACCGGGAACCGAAAGAGCAGCTCGTCCCACGCGGGACGAGCTGCTCCTCCGATTGGGCTGTCAGACCTCGAGCGAGGCCTTGCGCGAGGCGAGCACCTCGTCGATGAGGCCGTACTCCTTGGCGTCGGCCGCCCCGAGGATCTTGTCGCGCTCGATGTCCTGGCGGACCTGGTCGGACGTGCGCCCGGTGTGGTGGGCCATGGTGTCCTCGAGCCAGGTGCGCATGCGGAGCACCTCGTTGGCCTGGATCTCGATGTCAGAGGCCTGGCCGTAGTCGCCGCCCGAGAGCGCCGGCTGGTGGATGAGGATGCGCGAGTTCGGCAGGGCGAACCGCTTGCCCGGCGCGCCGGCGCCGAGGAGCACGGCCGCGGCCGAAGCCGCCTGCCCGATGCAGAACGTCTGGATGTCGGGGCGGACGAACTGCATCGTGTCGTAGATCGCGGTCATCGCCGTGAACGAGCCACCGGGGCTGTTGATGTACATGAGGATGTCGCGGTCGGGGTCCAGCGACTCGAGCACGAGCAGCTGGGCGATGATGTCGTCGGCCGACGCGTCGTCGACCTGCACGCCGAGGAAGATGATGCGGTCCTCGAAGAGCTTGTTGTAGGGGTCGGAACGCTTCATCCCGTAGGACGTGCGCTCCTCGAACTGCGGCAGGATGTAGCGGCTCGAGGGCTGCGCCACGGTCAGACGGTTCGTGGGTTCGATCATCATGGTCTTCTCCAAAGTCCTTGCGGCCGCGGTCAGTTGGCGTCCGGCTTGGCGTCGGCAGACCCGACGCCGCGCCCCTCGACGGCCTGGTCGGAGCGGCTGAACACGTGGTCGACGAAGCCGTACTCCTTGGCCTCCTCCGCGCTGAACCAGCGGTCGCGGTCGGAGTCCTTCTCGATCTGGTCGACGGTCTGCCCCGTGTGCTGGGCGATGAGCTGGGCCATCTGCTTCTTGACGTAGAGCATCTGCTCGGCCTGGATCTTGATGTCGGTGGCCGTGCCGCCGATGCCGCCCGAGGGCTGGTGCATCATGACGCGGGCGTGGGGCGTGGCGTAGCGCTTGCCCTTGGTGCCGGCCGACAGGAGGAACTGGCCCATCGACGCGGCCATGCCCATGGCGACGGTCGCGACGTCGTTGGGGATCCAGTTCATCGTGTCGAAGATGGCCATCCCGGCCGAGATGGACCCGCCGGGGCTGTTGATGTAGAGCCAGATGTCCTTCTCGGGGTCCTCGGCCGACAGCAGCAGCAGCTGCGCGGCGATGGCGTTCGCGTTGTCGTCGCGCACGTCGGACCCGAGGAAGATGATCCGCTCCTTGAGCAGGCGGTTGTAGATGTGGTCGTCGAGACCACCCGGCTGGCCGTTGCCGTTGGCGGAGATGTCCGAGTTCACCATGTCTCCATCGTCGAAGTTGTCCGGTCGCGGCGCCGCCCTCGGCCCCGGTCGTCGGGGTCTCGGTCCGGTCACCGGCCGGCTCGTCACTGACCCTAACGCGCGGCCCCCGGACCAGATTTCCCGATTCGGCTCCTGTTCGCCGTGAGCGCACAAACCTGAGCGCCCCCGGCGCAAGCCGGAGGCGCTCAGGTCGTCGACGCGCGTCGGTGCGCCCCGCCGCGTCACTCGTTCAGGCCGTTGTCCTGACCCGACTCCCCCGCGGCGGACGCCTGGTCGGCCCACTGCTCGGCCTGCTGGTCCGTCGCGTCCTGGGCGGCGCCGAGCGCGCCCTCGCGGGGGGCGGCGCTCGGGGTGCTGCCGTCGGCGTTGCCGCGCTCGACGTCCTCGTCGGTGGCGGCGCCGGACGCGTCGCCCGTGCTGCCGTCGGAGGTGCCGGTCGTCGTCGCCGACGTCCCCTCGCCGCCACCGCCGTCGGGGCGCTCGCTGTCGATGTCGGTGTCGGTCAGGCCGGGAGTGGTCTCGTCGTGGGTGCTCATGTCGGTCCCGTACCCACCCTCGCGGGGATCACCGTGGCCGCGGCGGGCGCCCGACACGTCGAACGGCCGGCCCCGTGCGGGACCGGCCGTTCGACGACGAGGAAGGGGACGACTCAGGCGTCGGCCTTCTCCTCGGTGGCGTCGGTGGCGTCGGTGGTGTCGACGGCGTCGGTGGCCTCGGCGACCGGGGCCTCGTCCTCGTCACCCTCGGTGCCGGGGACGGCCTCGTTGAGGTCGACCGCGTTACCCGCGGTGTCCTTGACGGAGACCTTCTCGAGGACCGTGGCGAGGGCCTTGCGGCGCGCGACCTCGGAGACCATCGCGGGGATCTGGCCGTCCTTGTCGATCTGCTGGGCGAAGGCGTTCGGGTCCATGCCGTACTGCTGCGAGCTCATGACGAGGAACTCGATGAGCTCCTGCTGCTGGACCTGGACCTCCTCCTTCTCGGCGATGGCGTCGAGGAGCAGCTGGGTGCGCAGGCCCTTGCGGGTGCTCTCGTCGACCTCGGCGCGGTGCTCGTCGTCCTCGAGACGACCCTCACCCTCGAGGTGGCTGTGGACCTCGGCCTCGACGACACCCTCGGGCACCGGGACCTCGACCTTCTCCAGGAGCGCGTCGAGGAGCTGGTCGCGGGCGGCCACGCCCTGGGCGAACTTCGCGTCGATCTCGGCCTTCTGGGCGAGGTCGGCCTTGAGCTCGTCGAGGGAGTCGAACTCAGAGGCCAGCTGGGCGAACTCGTCGTCGAGCTCGGGCAGCTCGCGCTCCTTGACGGCGGTGACCGTGACGGTGCACTCGGCGTCCTGGCCCTCCTGGTCGCCGCCGGCGAGCGGCGCGGTGAAGGTCTTCGTCTCGTCGGCGCTCATGCCGAGGAGGGCCTCGTCGAGGCCGTCGAGCATGTTCTTGCTGCCGACCTCGTAGGAGACGCCCTTGACCGCGTCGATCTCCTCGCCGTCGATCTCGGCGGACAGGTCGATGGAGACGAAGTCGCCGTCCTGGACGGCGCGCTCGACGCCCTTGAGCGTGCCGAAGCGGGCGCGGAGGTCGTCGAGGCGCGAGGTGACGTCGTCGTCGGAGACGGTGGCCTCGTCGACGGTCAGCTCGATGTCGGAGAAGTCGGGCAGCTCGATCTCGGGGCGCTTGTCGACCTCGGCGGTGAAGCTGAAGTCCTCGCCGTCCTTGGCCGGCACCTTGAGGTCGGTGATCTCGGGCTGGCCGAGCGGGCGGACCTCGTTGGCCTCGAGGGCCTGGCCGTAGAAGGTCGGGAGGGCGTTGTTGACGGCCTCCTCGAGGACGGCCGCACGGCCGACGCGCTGCTCGATGATGCGCGCGGGGACCTTGCCCTTGCGGAAGCCGGGGACCTGGATGTGCTCGCCGATGTGCTGGATGGCCGCATCGAGGCTCGGCTTGAGCTCCTCGAACGGGACCTCGACGGTCATCTTGACCCGGGTCGGGCTGAGGGTCTCGAGGGCACTCTTCACTGCGGGGTACTCCATCTTGGGCGGTTGGGGGGTCGGCGCGTGGTTCGACGGTGGCGCCGACGCTGGACAGGGAACCGACGCACCATGCTATAGGCCGCACGACGGATGACTAAATGCGCCGACAGCTGCCGTCCCACGCTCGCCTATGCTCGGGGCCCATGAGCGAGTCGCCGGCCCCGTCGCCCAGCCCGTCGGACCCGACGCACCCGGTGCCGTCCAGCGCCCTCGGGACGCTGCGGACGGTCCAGATGGTCTCGGCCATGGTCGGCATCGGAGCGTTGATGCTCTCGGCGGTGCGCATCGCCGTCGACACGGCGGCCCCGATGCCGTCGTGGCCCGCCGTCGCGGTGGTGCTCGTCGTGCTCGTCGGGTCCGCGGCGCTCGTGCGGCGGTTCGGCTACACCGTTCCGGCGCTGCCCCTCGGGCTGCCGCGCGAGAACGCCGAGACGACGAGCCTGCGGTACTTCACGTCGACGACGATCCTGCGGACCGCGTTCGCCGAGGCGCCGGTGCTCGTGGCCTTCGCCGTGTCGTTCGTCGTCACGCCGCACACGTGGCTGACGCTGCTCATCGCCCTGCCGGGCGGTCTCGCCCTCTTCTGGCTGCACGCATGGCCCTCGCCGCGCACGGCCGCGGCCGTCGAGGTGGGTCTCGAGGCCGGCGGCGCGGAGTCCTACCTGTCCGAGGCGCTCGGCTTCCGCGCCGGCTGAGCCCGCCGGTCGCGTCTTCCCCGACGCGTCACGCGGTGACGGTGCCGCCGCTGCGCCAGTAGCACCCGTCGGCCCGGTCGAGGAAGCCCTCCTCGACGAGGTAGCGGCGCAGGGCCGCGACGTCGGGGTGGTAGGCCCGGAGCGTGTTGTTGACCTCGGTCTCCTCGTAGCGACGACCGGGCTCGAACTGCTGGGCGAGCAGGTCGAGGACGACGAGTCGCTTGCGGATCTTCGTCGGGATGGCGGTGAGCGACCCGTCGGGGGCGAGGAAGGCACGCAGGACGGCGTCGCGGTCGCGGAGGGCGTCCTGGAGGTCGGGGCGGAACACGCGTCAACCGTAGGAGTCGCGCCCGGGGCGGTGCCACTGGCTTTCTGGAGCGGGCGACGAGAATCGAACTCGCGTAATCAGTTTGGAAGACTGAGGCTCTACCATTGAGCTACGCCCGCAGGAGCGCTGGTCGATGCCTGCGATCCGAGGCGCTAGCCTACTGGTTCGCGACCCGTCCGCCGAATTCGACCCGCTGCCAGCGGGTTCGTCGCGTCCGCGGGCGCGAAACGGGGCATGGCGCAGCTTGGTAGCGCGTCCGCTTTGGGAGCGGAAGGTCGCAGGTTCAAATCCTGTTGCCCCGACGTCACGAATGGCCGGGCTGGAAGGCACCGGTGGCGAGGAACGAGCCACGGGTCGCGACGGCGGCATCCTGTTGCCCCGGGTCAGCCCGGCAGCAGGTCGAGGCGCAGCTCGTTGATGGTTCGGCCGGCGCGCACGCCCTTGGCCTCGAAGCCGTCGCTCGGTCGCCAGGAAGGACGCTCGACGCGTCGGGCGGTGAAGCGCGAGTGGGCGGCGACCTCCTCCAGGACGTGCTCCGCGTAGAAGTCCTGGTCGGTGGCGACGAGGACGTGACCGCCCGGTTTCAGGACGCGGGCGAGCAGGTCGAGGTTGGTCGGGCTGACGAAGCGTCGCTTCGTGTGCTTCGTCTTGCGCCACGGATCGGGGAAGAAGAGGTGGACGGCGTCGAGGACGGCATCGCCGACGCGCTCCTCGAGGAAGACGACGGCGTCGCCGACCTCGACCCGGAGGTTGGGCACGCCGGCCTCTTCGGCGTCGGCGAGCATCCGGGCGATGCCCGGGGTGTGGACGTCCATGGCGAGCAGGTCGTGCTCGGGGTGCGTGCTGGCGTAGGCGATGGCGGCGTGCCCGTGCCCGCAGCCGATCTCGAGCACCACCGCTGCGACGCGTCCGAACGCGGTGGCGGGGTCGAGCGGGCCGGGAGGGAGGGCCCGCGCCGGGGCCAGCATCTCCATCCGCTCGAGGGTCAGGGTCGACAGACGCCCGCGACGCACGAAGCTGCGCACGCGGGCCGGGCTGACGCCCTCGGGCAGGTCGGGCACGTCGTGCGCCTTGCGCGATGTCGCGGGCTCCGGAGGGGTCGGTGCGTCGGGATGCTCGTCCACGCCGGCATCGTAGTGAGCCCCTCGTCCTCCAC
>JAEWFB010000281.1 GCA_023389095.1 Actinomycetes bacterium | reverse complement strand
TGGTCGGCGTGACGGCACCGACGCAGAGGAGCGATCCGCCACCGGGCGTGCCGGTGGCCGGCGGCGCCGGGTCGGTGCCGGGCTCGGCGACGTGGACGCGGGGGGCGTCGAGACCGTGCAGCGCGACGACGCGGTCGCGTGACCACGCGCTCGTCGTGACGACGGCGCTCGCCGCGGCGAGCACGGCGCGCTCGGGCTCCCCGCCCAGGGGGAGGTGGACGAGGACGACGAGGGGAGTGCGGCGCGACAGCGGCACGAGCACGTCGGGCGAACGGGAGGCGAGCAGGCCGTCGACGAGCACGGGCGCCCCGCCGCCGACGCGTCCGACGGCCTCCGCGAGCGAGCGGCGCGCGGTGGCATCGGGCTCGGGCCACCGCCCCGTGACCAGCTGCTCGTGCACGGTCCAGCCGAGCGCGGTGAGGCCGGCCACGAGGTGCTGGTCGTAGGTGTTGCCGCCGCTCGGTCGGGTCGGGTCGTGGACCGCGACGGGCAGGACGGCGTGGAGGGTCGGCACCCTCAGCCCCTCACAGCGTCCGCTCGTACGACGCCCACGCGACGTGCGACTCGTGCAGGGTCACGACGAGCCCGGTGAGCCGCCCCGGCTCGGTGTCGAGCCGGCCCGCTGCGACGCGCTCGGCGAGGCGGTCGGCGACGAGGCGCGCGAGCACCTCGGTGGAGGTGTTGCGCGCGAGGTCGGGATCGTCGTCGAGGTTGCGGTAGCTGAGCGCGCCGACGACCTCGTGCACCTGCTCGGTGGCCAGGCCGATGTCGAGCAGGATGTCGTCGGCGTCGAGCTCTGGGCCGCGGAAGGTGACGTCGACGACGAACGTCGCGCCGTGCAGCCGCTGCGCCGGGCCGAACCGCTCGCCCTCGAAGCTGTGCGCGACCATCATGTGGTCGCGGACCGTGACGCCGAACATCCGTCAGGCCTTTCGCTCGGTGGTCTGGTCGCTGGTCTGGTCGCTGGTCTGGTGGCTGGTCTGGTCGGTGGTCGCGTACGTGATGGCGTGGCAGATCGCCGGGAGGCTGCCGTCGGCGAGCCGCGGGAGCACGTCGGGCAGGTCCTCGAACGGCGAGCTGCCCGTGACGAGCGCGTCGAACGCGTCGTCGCGCAGCAGGTCGAGGGCGAGGGCGAGCCGCTGCGAGGTGGAGTAGCGCGACCGTCGCGCCGGCGACACGACGCCGACCTGGCTGGCCCGGATGCCGAGCCGCTTCGAGTGGAAGGCGCCGCCCAGGGACAGCTCGACGGTGCGCTCGCCGTACCAGCTGAGCTCGATCACGGTGCCCTCCGGGCGGAGCAGGTCGAGGGCGGTCTGCAGCCCGGCCGAGGTGGCGCTCGCGTGGACGACGAGGTCGCAGTCACCGAGCGGGAGACGGTCGGTCGCCGGGTTCGCGAACCCGACGCCGAGGCGTCGGGCGGTCTCTGCGCGCGACGCGTCGACGTCGACGAGCGTGCACTCGACCCCGGGAAACCGCCCGAGCAGCCGCGCGACGCTGCAGCCGACCATCCCGGCGCCGACGACGGCCACGTGGTCGCCGAGCAGCGGCGCGGCGTCCCACAGCGCGTTGACGGCGGTCTCGACGGTGCCGGCGAGGACGGCCCGCTGCGGCGGCACCCCGTCCGGCACGACGACGACGGCCGACGCCGGCACGACGTACGCCGTCTGGTGCGGGTGGAGGCTGAACACGGTGCGCCCGCGCAACGCGTCGGGGCCCTGCTCGACGACGCCCACGGACAGGTAGCCGTACTTGACGGGCGCGGGGAAGTCGCCGTCCTGGAACGGTGCCCGCATCGCGTCCCACTGGCTGCGCGGCACGGCACCGCGGAACACGAGCGTCTCGGTGCCGCGGCTGACGCCGGAGTGCAGCGTGCGCACGAGCACCTCGTCGGCCCCCGGGGCACGCACGGCCTCGGGCCGGATCTCGCCCCTGCCGGGCTCGACCAGCCAGAACGCCCTCGCGTCCGTCGCCACGGCGCCAGAGTAACCACGCCGCCCTGCGCGGACGCGTCGATGCGGGGCGTGAACCGGGTGTCGGCGGTCGGCGTCCTTGGGTGCGATGCGGGCCGCACGGTGGCCGAGGGTCCGCCGGAGGAGCCGGAGGTAGCGTGGGACGGATGGTTCACCGGGGCCCCGCCGTCGCACTCGTGGCGGCGCTGGGTCTCGTCCTCGCCCTGATGCCGCTCGCCGGCCTGGGACTCTCCGGCCTCGTCGTCGGGTCCGCCTGTGCCGCGGTGCTGTTCGTCCTCGTCACCGACGGTCTCGCTGCCTACGGACGCCTGTCGCCGGGGCCGGCGGACCGGGTCACGCTGGTGCGTGCGGTGCTGTCGTGCGGCGTCGCCGCCCTCGTGGCCGACGCGGCCGCGGGTCGCGCAGGGGGAGACGCCCTCGCGGCGAGGCGGGCGGCGGCGATCGTCGTCCTCGCGGCGGTCGGGCTCTCGCTCGACGCCGTGGACGGCCGCGTCGCCCGGCGCACCGGCACCGTCAGCGCCTTCGGCGGCCGGTTCGACATGGAGTCCGACGCCTTCCTCATCCTCGTGCTCGCCGTCCACGTGGCCGGCGACCTCGGCCGGTGGGTGCTCGCGGTCGGGGCCGCCCGGTACCTGCTGCTCGCGGCCCAGCGGTTCGCCCCGTGGCTGCGCGCCGGTGTGCCTTCCCGGCGGTGGCGCAAGGCCGTCGCCGCCTACCAGGGCATCGGGCTCACGGCGGCGGCCTCGGGCCTGCTCCCGGTTCCGGTGGCGGTCGCCGTGGTCGGGCTGGGGCTCGCGGCGCTTGCCGTGTCGTTCGGGACCGAGGCGGCGACGCTGTGGCGCCGTCGCGGTCCCGTCGTGACCCCCGGGTCGGAGCCGGCGACCGCACGGACCGGATCCGCCGTCACCGTGACGATGTCCGACGCGCGGGTGCTGCTCGCCCAGCGGCGGTCCGGATGACCGAGCCCGGCTCGCCGTCCGGCCGGGCCCGTCGACGCGTCGGGCCGGGTCCTCGCCTGCGCCGGGCGGCCGCGGTCGTGCTGACGGTCCTCGCGGTAGCCGTCGTGTGGGTGACGCTCACCGCCCCGGACACGTCGGCGCCCGTGCAACCGGTCGCGTTCCTCCGCATCCCCGTCGAGGTGCTCGTCATCGGTGCGCTCGTGCTCGCCGTGCCGCCTCGCGCGGGTCGGTGGGTCCGCCGGTGGGTGCTGCCGCCGCTCGGCGTGCTGCTCGCGGTGCTCCTGCTCGTCCGCGTGCTCGACCGCGTGTTCCGCGACGTCTTCTTCTACCGGCCGTTCAACCTGCTCAGCGACTGGCGCTACGCGGCGTCCGGCTTCGAGCTGGTCCACGATGCGTCCGGCACGACCGTCGCCGTCGTGGCTGCCGTTGCCGCGGGGCTGGCGCTGCTCGGCGTGCTCGCCGCGGTGCCGCTCGCCCTGCGCCGTCTGGCCCGCCTCGCCGAGCGGCACCGCACCCCGGCCCGGCGGGTCCTCGTCGCCCTCACCGCGGTCTGGCTCGTGGCCCTCGTCACCGGCGCAGCCCTGTCGCCCGGCGTGCCCTTCGCGGCGTCGAGCACGGTCGCCCTGGCCGACGAGCAGGCCCGCAAGGCCGTCGACGGCGTGCGCGACCACGCCGTCTTCGCCACCGCCATCGGCACCGACCCGTTCGCCACGACCGACGCGTCGACGCTGGTCCGTGGCCTGCGCGGCAAGGACGTCGTCATCGTCTTCGTCGAGAGCTACGGCGCGGTGGCCCTCGGCACGCCCGTCGTCGACCAGGCGCTCGCAGCCGGCACGAAGAGTCTTGCTGCGCAAGGCTATTCGATGCGCACCGCCTGGTTCACGTCGCCGACCTTCGGTGGCTTCAGCTGGCTCGCGCACTCGAGCATCCAGTCCGGCCTGTGGGTCGACAGCCAGCCGCGGTACGACCAGCTCGTGACCACCGGCCGGCGCACGCTGAGCCGGGTCTTCGGCCAGGCCGGGTGGCGCACCGTCGACGTGATCCCCGCCAACTGGCACGACTGGCCCGAGGGGCGCGACTTCTACGGCTACGACACGGTCTGGGACGCCCGCACGCTCGGCTACCACGGCCCCGGGTTCGGCTACGCGCCGATGCCCGACCAGTACACGCTGTCGGCCTTCGACCGGCTCGAGCTGCAACCCACGCCCCGCAAGCCGGTGCTCGCCGAGATCGACCTCGTGACGAGCCACATCCCGTGGGCACCCCTGCCCCGGCTCGTCGACTGGTCGAGCCTGGGCAACGGCTCGGGCTTCGCGGCCCAGGTCGGCCAGGCGACCCCGCAACAGGTCGTCTGGCGCACCGACGCCGGGGTGCGCGACGCGTACGACCGGACCGTCGCGTACTCCCTCGACAGCGTCGTGTCGTGGCTGACCAACAC
>JAEWFB010000206.1 GCA_023389095.1 Actinomycetes bacterium | reverse complement strand
AGCCTGGCTCGCGAGGCGACCGAGCACGACGTCGGTCGCGTCGATGACGTGCCACGTGCGAGTGACCTCGCCGGGCTTCGGGGTGTACGTACGCAATGGAGTCTGCCTTCTCGCTTCAAACGATGGATGCGTGCCGCCGGGGCGATGACCCTGCCGGTTCAGCACAACAGTCATCCAGTTTACGGAGGGCGTGCCGTGCGGCCAAATCGTGGCGCCAGCCCCTTGAAAGCGCCTCTGACCTGCGTCGATGCCACATCGTGCGCGCGATGCATACTTCTTGTGCAAACAGATTGTGCAAAGGTAGTGTGCACACTATGGCTGCACACCCCCCGACGCCGGACAACATCTGGCTCACCCCGGAGAGCCTCCGGGTCCTCGCCCACCCGCTCCGGTCCCGCCTGCTCGGGGCACTGCGCCGAGGCGGCCCGGCCACGGCCACCGACCTCGCCGCGGCGCTCGGCACCAACTCCGGCGCGACCAGCTACCACCTGCGCAAGCTCGAGTCGGTCGGCCTCGTCGAGGACACCGGCGACGGCGAGGGCAAGCGGCGCCTGTGGCGGGCCGGCTCGGAGTTCCACTCCTGGCACCCGAGCGACTTCGAGGGCGACGAGGACTCCGAGACCGCCCTCAACTGGCTGACCCGTGACTACGCCCGGCACTTCTCCGAGCAGTACGACCGCTGGCTCGACGTGTCGATGACCTGGCCCCCGGCCTGGCAAGACGCCTGCGGGTCGAGCGACGCCGCCGTGCTCGTCACGCCGGAGGCGCTCGAGGAGCTGCGCGAGCAGATGTGGGAGCTCATCGAGCGCTACCGGCGCGTCGGCCAGGGCAACCCGAACGCCCGACGCGTCGCCGTCTACGCCTTCGCCTACCCCATCGACCTCGACCGGCCGCCGGGCGCCGGCGGCGACGCGTCGGGCGAGCGAGGCCGCCGATGACCACCACCGGGCAGGCGCTGCTCTCCCCCGCTGCCGCCCGACGCGTCTTCCTCACGCTGACGGCGACGCGCTGGTTCCCGGTCGGCCTCGTCGTCGGGCTGCTGACGCTGTGGCAGCTCGAGCGCGGGCTCACCGTCGCCCAGGCCCTGACCGCGTCGTCCGCCGCGGGCCTGACGATCTTCCTGCTCGAGCTGCCGACGAGCGGGTTCGCCGACGCGTTCGGCCGCAAGCCGGTCTTCGTCGTCTCGGCCGTCGTCAACGTCGTCGCCAGCGTCATGCTCCTCGCCGCCCACACCTACTGGATGTTCCTGCTCGCAGCCGTCCTCACGGGTGTCTTCCGCGCCCTCGACTCCGGGCCCCTCGAGGCGTGGTTCGTCGACACGGTGCACGCCACGACCCCGGGCGCCGACGTCGACGACGCGCTCGCCGCCCAGGGCACCGTGCTCGGCGGCGGTATCGCCGCCGGGGCCCTGCTGTCGGGCGGGCTCGTGTGGTGGCACCCGTTCGCCGGCGCGTCCGCCCTCGTGCTGCCCGTGGCCGTGTTCGTGGCGCTCAACGTCGTGCACCTCGCCGCCGTGCTCGTGCTGCTGCGCGAGCCGCCGACGGCCGAGCACGTCGACGCCACGGGCCTGCGCCGTGCCGTTGCCTCCACCCGGGAGGCACCGGTCGTCGTCCGCGAAGGTCTCGGGATGCTGCGCGCCAACCGGGTGCTGCGCGGCATCGTCCTCGTCGAGGTGTTCTGGTCGGTCGCGATGATCGTCTTCGAGACCTTCCAGCCGATCCGCCTGGCCGAGCTCGTCGGTGGCGAGGAGCGCGCCGGCGCCATCATGGGGCCGGTCGCGGCGGCCGGGTGGGCGATCTTCGCCGTCGGAGCTGCGCTGTCGGGGTGGTCGAGCCGGCGCATCGGCGTGGCGCGCACCGCGATCCTGGCCCGCGTCCTCAACGGCCTGGGCGCGGTCGTCATGGGCCTCGTCGCCGGGCCGGCCGCGCTCATCGCGGCCTACGCCGTGACCTACCTGCTGCACGGCTCGGCGGGCCCGGCGCACTCGACGCTGCTGCACCGCGAGGCGCAGGCCCGCAACCGCGCCACGGTGCTGTCGATGAACTCGATGGTCGCCTCGGCGGCCTTCGCCGTCGGCGCGTCGGTCCTCGGTGTCCTCGCCGACGCCACCTCGACCCAGACGGCGATGGTGTGCGCCGGCGCCGTCAGCATCGTCGGCGCGGTGTTCTACCGGGCCGCCCGGCGCGCCGAGGTCGCGAGCGCCACTGCACCCAGCGAACGAACCGAGCCCACCGACTCCCCCGAACCTGACGCCGACCTCCACACCGACATTCACGGCGACATTCACGGCGACATTCACGGCGACACCGACACCGACGCCACCGCGTCGTCCCCTGCACCTCTCCCCTCACCCATCGAGTGAGCACCCCGTCACTCCAGCAACACAATGTCGTGTGACGGGTGGGGCGGAGTGCTCACTCGATGAGAAGGAAGAGGCGTCGGGCGTCGGGCGGAGCGCCCGCTCGGGTCAGGCGGGTGGGGCGGTGAGCTCGTCGAGCTCGGCGAGGTCGTCGGCGCTGGGGTCCCAGCCACCGGCACGGACGTTGTCGAGCACCTGCTCGGGACGCGTCGCGCCCGCGATGACCGACGCGACGGCCGGCTGCGCAGCGAGGCCGCCGATGGCGACGTCGATGAGCCGCAGGTCGCGCCGGGCGGCGAACGCCTCGAGGGCCTCGACCGTGTCCCAGTCGGCGCCGGCGAGCCGATCCGCACTGCCGGCCAGGCGGGTGCCCTCGGGGGCCGCCTCGCCGCGACGGTACTTGCCGGTGAGCAGGCCGGAGGCCAGCGGGAAGAAGGGCAGGAGGCCGACGCCCACGTGCTCGCACGCGGGCACGAGCTCGTCCTCGACGTCGCGCTCGAGCAGCGAGTACTCGTTCTGGGCGGACACGAACGGCGTCGTGCCGGCGGCGCGGGCGGTCCAGTCGGCGTCGACGACCTGCCACCCGGTGAAGTTGCTGCTCCCGATGTAGCGGACCTTGCCCTCGCGGACGAGCTCGTCGAGCGCCGCGAGGGTCTCCTCGATGGGTGTGACGGGGTCCGGGCGGTGCAGCTGGTAGAGGTCGATCCAGTCGGTGCCGAGGCGGCGCAGGCTGGCCTCGACGGCCTTGCGCACGTACCGCCGCGAGCCGCGCACGCCCCAGTCGGGACCGTTCGAGCCCTGCATGTCCATGCCGAACTTCGTCGCGACGACGACGTTCTCGCGCTCGGCGCCCAGGGCCAGGCCGAGCATCTCCTCGCTCGCCCCCTGGCCGTAGATGTCGGCGGTGTCGAAGAGCGTGACGCCGGCGTCGATCGCCGTGCGGACGACGGCGTTCGTCGCCTCCTGGTCGATGCGGCGGCCGAAGTTGTTGCAACCGAGGCCCACCGTCGAGACGGTGAGGCCGCTGTCGCCGAGCTGTCGGTACGTCATGTCGGTCACCGGTCCAACGTAGACCCGCCCCGACGCGTCCGACGCGCAAGGGTGCCTGCGCGGGAGACCGGGACGCCCGGCGTCACCGTCCGGACGTGCTCGCCCGCTCGACGAGGGTGAAGGGCACCTCGACGTCCTGCCGCACCGGCCTGGCACCGCCGGGTCGGGGCGCCCGCGACCCGGGGCGGCCGATGAGGTCGACCGCTGCGCGGGCGATGGCGGCCTTGTCGGGGTCGATCGTCGTCAGTGCGGGGAGGCTGAACGCGCTCTCGTCCGATCCGTCGAAGCCGACGACGGCGACGTCGTCGGGCACCCGCAGGCCCGCCTCGGCGAGGGCGCGGAGGGCGCCGATGGCGAGCAGGTCGTTGAAGCAGAACACGGCGTCGGGCGGCTCGGGCAGCGCGAGCAGCCGCGCCATCCCCTCGGCACCGTCGAGGCGGTGGTAGCTGTCGGCCGGCTGGACGTAGCCCTCGCGGACCGGTTGCCCGGCGGCCTCGAGGGCGGCGCGGTAGCCGCGCAGTCGTAGCGCGGCCGTGCCACGACGCGGGTTGTCGCCGATGACGGCGATGCGTTGGCGCCCGAGGGCGACGAGGTGCTCGACGGCGGTGCGGGCCGCTGCGACGTTGTCGATCCCGACGTGGTCGACGGGCTGGTCGACGGGCAGGTCGACGTCGTGCTCGCCCAGCAGGACGAGCGGGAAGTCGGGCGAGAGCGTCGCGAAGTCCTCGGCGAGGAGGGCCTCGGGGCTGACGATGGCGCCGTCGACGAAGTGCGGTCCGAGCGCGTCGAGGCTGGCGCGCTCGCGGTCGCGCTCGCCCTGGGTCTGTTCGATGAGCACGTTCCAGCCACGCTCCCTCGCCGCCGTGATGACGCACGAGGCGAGCTCGCCGAAGTACGGGATGCCGAGCTCGGGAACGACGAGCGCGAGGAAGCCGGTGGTGCCGCGGCGCAGGTTGCGGGCGCCGATGTTGGGCCGGTACCCGGTGGCCACGAGGGCCGCCTCGACGCGACGGCGGTTGTCCTCCTTGACGAAGGAGTAGCCGTTGACGACGTTCGACACGGTCTTGATCGAGACGCCGGCTGCGTCGGCGACGTCCTTGAGCGTGACTGCCACGTGCGCTCTCCTTCGGGTGCGATGACCGGATCGTAACAACCGCCCTATCTCTTTACAACGTCGTGCCAACGATGTAAAAACACTCCCGACGGCCCGGCACGAGGGACACCCGGTCCCCTCTCGAGGCCGCTGGATCACCTGAATGCCCGAAGGAGTGCACATGATCCCCACCGTCACCGCGCGCCCGGCCCGTGGTCTCGCCCGTGGTCTCGCCCGTGGTCTCGCCCGTGGTCCCGCCCGTGGTCACGCCCGTGCCCGCGCCCTCGCGCTCACGGCCGCCGCGGCTGTCACGCTCACCGCCGCCGGCTGCGCCCGCTCCGAGGCACCGACCGCCGCGTCCACCGCGGCGGGTCCCGCCGCGTCCGCAGCAGCCACCCAGGCCGGCGGTGCGACCTGCACCGCCGACACGCTCGGCTACCCGAAGATCGACCTCAAGAACGCCGTCGTCGGCTTCTCCCAGTCCGAGAAGGAGGGCAACCCCTTCCGCATCGCCGAGACCCAGTCGATCAAGGACGAGGCGAACAAGCTCGGCGTCAAGCAGCTGTTGACGACGAACGCCCAGAGCGACCTCAACAAGCAGGTCAGCGACATCAAGTCGCTGCTCAACCAGGGCGCCCAGCTGCTCGTCGTCGCGCCGCTCAACAGCGACGGCCTCCAGCCCGCGCTCGATGCCGCCAAGGCCAAGAAGGTGCCCGTCGTGACGATCGACCGCAAGGTCACCTCGAAGCCGTGCACCGACTACCTGACCTTCATCGGCTCGAACTTCGTCGAGCAGGGCAAGCGCGCTGCCGACGCGATGGTCAAGGCCACCGGCGGCAAGGGCAAGGTCGCGATCCTGCTCGGCGCGTCGGGCAACAACGTCACGACCGACCGCACCAAGGGCTTCAAGGACGAGCTCGCGGCCTCGACCGGCCTGTCCATCGTCGCCGAGCAGACCGGCGAGTTCGAGCGGGCCAAGGGCCAGTCGGTCATGGAGCAGCTGATCCAGAGCAACCCCGACATCACGGCCGTCTACGCCGAGAACGACGAGATGGGCATCGGCGCCGTCAACGCGCTCAAGGCCGCCGGCAAGACCCCGGGCAAGGACGTCACGGTCGTCTCGATCGACGGCACGCGCAACGCCGTCCAGCTCATCGCCGACGGGAGCTACAACGCCGTGATCGAGTCGAACCCGCGCTTCGGGCCGCTCGCCTTCGACACGCTCAAGAAGTTCGAGGCCGGTGACGCGATCCCCGAGAGCATCGTCATCAGCGACGACGCGTACGACACGTCGAACGCCAAGGACAAGGTCGGCGACGCCTACTGAGGCCGGACCACGGCCCACCGACGCCGATCGAGCCGGAGCCGGCCGCTCCCGCCCCGGGTCGACCGACCCGCGGCCCGCCGCGGCCGACCGCTCCCCTGAACGGGCCCCGGGACGCGTCCCACCCCACGTCCCGGGGCCGCGAGGAGACGAACGTGGCAGCACAGCCCCACCACCCCGACCCGACCCCGCCCGACGCGTCCGGCGGCCCCGACGCGTCCGGCAGCCCCGACGCGTCGACGTCCCCGCGGGCGTCCGACGCCCCGGTGCTCGAGCTCGTCGAGGGCACCAAGCGGTTCCTCGGCACCACCGCCCTCGACGGCGTCACCTTCCGGCTGCGACCCGGCCAGGTGCACGCCCTCGTCGGCGAGAACGGAGCCGGCAAGTCGACGCTCATCAAGGTCCTCACCGGCGTCCACCGCCTCGACGAGGGCACGCTGCGGCTGCGCGGTGAACCGGTGACCTTCACCCGGCCCGTCGAGGCGCAGCGCGCCGGCATCTCGACGATCTACCAGGAGGTCAACCTCATCCCGCTGCGCAGCGTCGCGGCCAACCTCTTCCTCGGGCGCGAGCCCACCCGCTTCGGGCTCGTGGACCACCGGCGCATGAACGCCGAGGCGGCCCGCGTCCTCGCCGGCTACGGCATCCACGGCGACGTCACGCGTCCGCTGGGCTCCCTCGGCGTGGGCGCCCAGCAGATGGTCGCGCTCGCCCGCGCCGTGTCGACCGACGCCGAGGTCGTCATCATGGACGAGCCGACCAGCTCGCTCGAGCCGCGCGAGGTCGAGACGCTCTTCTCGGTCATCGGCCGCCTGCACGAGCGCGGCATCGCGATCGTCTACGTCAGCCACCGGATGGACGAGCTGTACCGGATCTGCGACGAGGTGACCGTGCTGCGCGACGGACGCCTCGTGCACACCGGGCCGCTCGCCGGGCTCTCCCGCATCGAGCTCGTCTCGAAGATGCTCGGCCGCGACGTCGGCGACATCCGCCGGCACGGCACGACGACCTTCGGCGAGACCGACCACGCCGTCGACGCGTCCGCCGCAGGCTCCGTCGCACCCGCGCTCCGGGCACAGCACCTCACCAGCGCCCAGCAGCTGCGCGACGTGTCGCTCGACGTGCGACCCGGCGAGGTCGTCGGGCTGGCAGGGCTGCTCGGCTCCGGCCGCAGCGAGGTCGCCCGCGCCCTGCTCGGCGCCCTGCCCCTCGACGACGGCACCATCGCCGTCGGCGGGCGCGACGTCCCGACGGGCAGCATCGGACGCTCGATGCGCGCCGGCATCAGCATGCTCGCCGAGGACCGCAAGCTCGAGGGGATCATCCCCCACCTGTCGGTCCGCGAGAACATCGTGCTCGCGGCGCTCCCCCGCCTCTCGCGCTTCGGCGTCGTGAGCCGGGCCCGGCAGGACCGCGTCGTCGAGACCTTCATGAAGCGCCTGCGGATCAAGGCCTCGAGCCCCGAGCAGAAGGTCGGTGAGCTCTCCGGCGGCAACCAGCAGAAGGTGCTGCTGGCGCGGTGGCTCTGCACCGAGCCGCGGATCCTGCTGCTCGACGAGCCGACCCGCGGCATCGACGTCGGAGCCAAGGCCGAGGTGCAGGCCCTCATCGACGAGCTCGCCGCCGACGGGCTCGCCGTCGTGCTCATCTCCTCGGAGATGGAGGAGCTCGTCGACGGTTCGGACCGCGTCGTCGTGCTCCGCGACGGCGCCGTGGCCGGCGAGCTGACCGGCGAGGACGTCACCGCCGACGCGGTCCTCGCGGCTATCGCCGCCGACGCGCCCGGCCCGCTCGACGTCGCAGACGCGCCCGGCCGGCCCGACGCCGCAGACGCCCCCGACGCGTCGGCGCAAGCCCCTGACGCGACCGCCGACCACCCGACCGCGAAGGAGCCGTCATGACCGAGGCGACCGTCCGGACCCCGCGCCTCGACCGCGCGCGCACGGCCGCGTGGCTGCAGGACTACGGCGTGTACGCCGCCGTCGTCGTGCTGCTGCTGTTCAACATCGTCTTCACGCCGAACTTCCTCTCCGGAGCCAACTTCCGCACCCAGCTCGTGCAGGCCGCCCCGGTCGTCATCGTCGCGCTCGGCATGGCCCTCGTCATCGGCACCGAGGGCGTCGACCTGTCGGTCGGGTCGGTCATGGCACTCTCGGCGGCCCTCGTCCCGCTCTACCTCGGCTACGGCTCCGGGGTGGCCGTGCTCGTCAGCGTCGTCGTCGGGCTGGCCGTCGGGTGCCTGTCGGGCGCCCTCGTGGCGTACGTGGGGATCCAGCCGATCGTCGCGACGCTCGCGATCCTCGTCGGCGGGCGCGGGCTCGCACTCGTCATCGCCGGCGGACAGCTCGTCACGATCCACGACCCCGGCTTCCTCGCCCTCGGCACGGGCGACGTGCTCGGCGTGCCGGTCACCGTCGTCGTCGCGGCCGTCCTCGCGGTGGCCGTCTGGCTCGTCGTCGGGCGCACCACCTTCGGCCGCCGCCTCGTCGCGATCGGCGACAACCGCGCCGCGAGCACCCTGGCCGGCCTGCCGGTGCGACGGGTTCTCGTCGGGGTCTACGCGGTGAGCGGCGTCCTCGCGGCGGTCGCGGGAGTCCTGGCCACCGCTCGTCTCGGTGCGGGCGACCCGGCCAACACCGGCCTGCTCATGGAGCTGTCGGCCATCACGGCGGTCGTCGTCGGCGGCACTCCCCTCAGCGGCGGCAAGGTCCGCATCGTCGGAACCGTCATGGGCGCGCTGCTCATGCAGCTGCTGCGGGCGACGCTCATCAAGAACGACATCCCCGACTCGACGGCCCAGATGATCCAGGCCGCGATCATCGTCGTCGCCGTCTACGCCGCCCGAGAGAGAGGCAGCCGATGAGCGCGCCCACCGGCACGTCCGCCCCGCCCACCCCGCCGGTCCCCGCCCGGCAGGCCGCAGGCGGGCTTGACGGCCCAACCCTCGCGGCGTCCCCACGCGTGCGCCGCCAGCTCATGGCAGGTCTCGTCCAACGGCAGGGGGCTGCCGCGGTGCTCGTGCTCGCCGTCGTCGTCGCATGGCTGACCCTGCCGAGCTTCGGCACGGCCGAGAACCTGCGCGCCGTCGCCCTGCAGAGCTCGTTCCTGGCGATCATCGCCATCGGCATGACGTTCGTCATCATCACCGGTGGCATCGACCTGTCCGTGGGGTCGGTGTACGCGCTCGGCGGGGTGCTCGCGGCCTACGGCTGCCGGTGGGGTGTCGTCGGCGGGATCCTGCTGCCCCTGCTGGTCTGCGGCGTCATCGGTCTGGCCAACGGCGTGCTCGTGGCCCGGCTCGGGCTGCCACCGTTCATCGTGACGCTCGCCTCGCTGCTCTTCGCACGCGGCCTGCTGCTGGCCCTCACCGACGAGGGCGCGACGACCCGGACCATCACCGACGACGCCTTCCTCGCTCTCGGGCGCGGCACCTGGCTGGGCCTCGGTGTGCCCGTGTGGCTGGCGGTCGTCCTGGCCCTGCTCGGTGGCCTCGTGCTGCGGCGCACCCGGTTCGGCGAGTCGCTCTTCGCCACCGGCGGCGCTCGGGCGTCGGCCCTGCTCATGGGGCTGCCGGTGCGGCGGGTCACGGTCACGGTCTACGCGCTGAGCGGCGTCCTGTCCGGGTTCGCCGGCGTGCTCACCGCGTCCTACCTCCAGTCGGGCGTCACCGTCATCGGGGTCGGCACCGAGCTCGATGCCATCGCGGCCGTCGTCATCGGCGGGACGTTGCTGTCGGGCGGGGCCGGAACCGTGCTCGGGACGATCGTCGGTGTCCTGCTGCGCAGTGTGATCTCCAACGTCATCAACCAGATCGGCGGGCTCGACAGCAACTACCAGTCCGTCATCAGCGGCGTCTTCCTGCTCGTCGTCGTGTGCCTCCAGCGGCTGCTCACGGGCACCCCGCTGCGGCGCCGAGGCCGCCGACGGCGCCCGCGACTCGAGGAGGCCTGATGCTGCACTTCCCGCTGATCCATCCTGAGATCCTCGGCGCACTCGCCGCGGCCGGTCACGGCAGCACCGTGCTCGTCGCCGACGCCAACTACGCCCACAGCACGGGGACGCGCACCGGGTGCCCGGTCGTGCACCTCAACCTCGCGCCCGGTCTCGTGACCGTCGAGCAGGTGCTCCTTGCCCTCGTAGGCGCCGCCCCGTTCGAGGCGGCGGCGCTCCTGCGCCCCGACGACGGGAGCCCGTCCCCCGTCCGCGAGCGGTACACCCGGCTGCTCGGGGCCGACGTGCCGGTGAGCGAGCTGCCACGGGCCCAGTTCCGGGCGGCCTGCCGTGGCGAGGACCTCGCACTCACCGTCGCGACCGGAGACACCGCGTTCTACGCCAACGCGCTCCTGACGGTGGGCGCCGTGGCCCCTGCCGCGGCCGCCGAACCCGGGCGGCTCGACGGCGTCGCTGCCGGGCCGCACCAGCGCTCCTGAGGCACGGAGGAGCCCGGGGAGAGCGTGTCTCCCCGGGCTCCGTCGTGTCTGCTCCAGCGTCAGTGCGGCTGGACGAACACCGCCACCGTGCGGGCCGGGACCGTCAGCGTCGAGGTGCCGGCGTCCCACGTCGACTGCTTGACGACGGCGTCGGACCCGCCGGCCTGCACCGGGCTCAGCGTGACCCGGCCGGTCAGGCCGGGCACCTTCTGCGACACCGCGTCGGGGGTCGCGTTGAAGACGACGACGAGGCCGTCCAGGCTCGGGTCGGCGTCGGCGCCCTTGGTGTCGTCGACGCGCATGACGACGACGCCCGCGTGCGCGTCGGCCGTGCCCGAGACCGGGAACGACACCTTCGACTCGATGGACGAGGCCGTGCCGAGGCGGAAGAGCGGGCTGCTGAACCGCAGGCGCAGCAGGTCCTGCGCCATCGCGCTCGCCTTCTGCACGTCGCCCGCCGACGGCTTGAGCGCCGGGTTGGCCAGCAGCGGCTTCATGTACGGCCACTTGTTCGAGTTCGGCCCCTCGGGCGGCAGGCCGTGGCCGAAGCCGTTGTCCGCGCCGGTCCAGTCGAGGCGGTTGAACCAGTCGCCGCTGTCGTAGGAGTCGCGGTCGAGGGACTTGCTGCGCAGCAGGTCCGCGCCGGCGTGCCAGAACGAGGGCGTCTGTGCCAGAGCGGTGGTCGCGAGCGACAGCGTGTTCATGCGCACCCGGTCGCTCATCGAGGTCGCCACCGGCAGCTTGTACGTCAGCGCGTCGAAGAGCGTCTCGTTGTCGTGGGCGTCGACGTAGCTGACGACCTCGTCGGGCTGGTCGGCATACCCGGCCGGAGCCCCGTTGTAGTCGACCTTGTCGCCGCGGACGACCTGCCCGCTCTCCTGGCTGCGGAACTGGAACGCCCGCAGGTTGCCGGCGAGGCCGAGCTGCACGAGGTCGGTGTCGTGCGCGAGGCGCGTCGCGGCACCGTCGTTGACGGCTGCGCCGTTGGGGTCGGTCGACTCGCCCGAGCCGAAGCCCTGGCGGCGCGGGTCGTCGTCGAACGGTCCACCGCCGCGGACGGCGTCGCGCAGCCGGTCGCTGAAGGTGCCGATGCCGGTGCCGCCGAGCTGGCCCTGCGTGGCCTGCGTGAAGCGCGCGTTGTCCGCCACCTCGCCGAAGTTCCAGCCCTCGCCGTAGAGGTAGATCGCCGTGCCGTCGACGCCGTCCTTGGCCGGCGTCAGGGCATCGAGGGCCGACCGGACGGCCAGCATGTTGTCGCGGCTCGCGTGGCCCATGAGGTCGAAGCGGAAGCCGTCGACCTTGTAGTTGCGCGCCCACGACACGACCGAGTCGACCATGATCTTCTGGCCCATCGCGTGCTCGGTGGCCACGTTCTGGCAGCACGTCGAGGTCTCGACCGCACCCGTCGCGTTGAGGCGGTGGTAGTAGCCGGGCACGACCTTGTCGAGCACCGACTGGTCGGCCTGGCCGGAGGCCGACGTGTGGTTGAAGACCTGGTCGAGCACGACGCGCAGGCCGTCCTGGTGCAGCGCCCCGACCATGGTGCGGAACTGGGCGATGCGCTGGCCGCCGTCGGCCGCCTGGGTCGTCGAGGTGTACGAGCCGTCCGGCACGCTCCAGTGGTAGGGGTCATAGCCCCAGTTGAACGCGTCCTTGCTCGCGACGGCGGTGACGCACTTCTGCTGCTGGTCGCTGTCGGGCGCGTACGACGACAGGTCGCACTGCGGCGTCTGCTGCTTGGCCTTGTCCTCCTCGATCGAGGCGATGTCGAAGGTCGGCAGCAGGTGCACCGTGTTGAGGCCGGCCTTGGCCAGTGCCCTGAGGTGGGCGCGGCCGTCGCCGTTCTCGGCGAAGGCGAGGTAGCTGCCGCGCAGGGCGGCGGGCACCTTGGCGTCGCTCATCGAGTAGTCGCGCACGTGCAGCTCGTAGATCGTCGAGTCGACGTCCTTGGCGAGGCGCGGCGAGGGGGTCGTGCGCCAGGCCGAGGGCATGAAGGCCGGGTCGGCGAGGTCCACCGCCACCGACCGCGTCGAGTTCGGCGTGAGGGCCACGGACGCCGGGTCGGTGACGGCGTTCGTCTCGACCTTCTGCGTGCTCGGGGCCCACACCTTGACCTCGTAGAGGTAGCGGGCGTTTCGGCCCGCCGCGCCCAGCGAGGCCGACCACGAGCCGTCGGTCGAGCGCGTCATCGGCGTGCGGTGTGCGGTCGCCACGGGCTGGTCGGCCGAGCCCGCGGCCCACGTCAGGAGCGTCACGTCCTGGGCCGTCGGAGCCCACAGGCGGAAGCCCACGCGCCCGCCGGAGACGCTGACGCCGTAGGCGCCCCGGCTCGCCGGCGTCGCGTAGAGCGCGTCGAGGGCGATGGCGTCCTGGACCCCCGTCGCGTCGAGGAGCACGTCCGACGAGTCGTACATCGCGACGGCCACCTGGCCGCGGAGGATCTCGCCCATCTGGCGGGCCGTCGCCTTGTCGGTGCGCAGCGCGACATATCCCTTGAGCTCGGGGTGGGCGGCCACGAGCGAGGCAGGCAGGCCCGCCGGGTCGCGGGTCAGCGTCGCCACCGAGCCACCGGTGACGGCCTCGGCGTCGACGGCGAGGCCCCCGGTCGCCGACCAGTGCAGCCGCCACGAGAGCGTCGCCGGGTCGGTGCCGGCGGGCAGCCCCGCGGCCGGCCACGCGACGAGGTCGGGACCGACGACGAACGCCTTGGCCTTGGTCAGGTCGGGCGCCGCTCCGGCGCGCGAGGTCTTGACCGAGATCTGGTGCGTGGCGAGGACGTAGCTGATCGTCGTGACGACGCCGTCGGCCGGGACGGTGAACGCGATGTTCGCGCCGCCCGGGGCCCCTCCGGCACCGTAGTTCTCGGTCCAGCCCAGCCCGTGCGCCACCTTGAACTCGTAGCTGCCGGCAGGGATGGCGTCGGTGCTCCACGTGTAGGTGCCGTCGCCGTCGGGGTCCTGCAGCCACGAGCGCATGCAGTCCGGCGCCCAGTCGCCCGGGCAGCCGAGCTTGCTCTGGAACGAGCCGGGCGCGGTGATGATCGGGCCCTGCGCGTCACTCGTGACCCAGTGGGTGCGGTGGTCGTAGTAGAAGCTGACCGTCTTGCCGGCGGGGACCGTCAGCGGGATGTTCGAGCCGCCCTTGACGGCACCCACCCCGTAGTTCTCGTCCCACGACTTGTTGACGGCGGCCTTGTACTCGTAGTCACCGGCCGGGAGCGCGGGGTAGGAGCCCTTCCAGATGTCGTCCTTCGGGTCGAGGGCGAGCTGCGCCTGGGCGCAGTCGGGCTGCCAGTCGCCGGAGCAGCCCATCTCGCTGTTGAGGCTGCCGGGGACGCTGACGTTGCCCGGCTGGGTGACCGGGCCGACGCCGCCGCCACCACCGCCACCGGCGGGGGCCGGGTCGCCGACGACGCCGTAGGTCGAGGTCGCCGACACGTGCCCGGCGAGGTCGCGCGCGAGCACGCGGTACTCCATGAGGGTGCCCTTGGCGTAGCCACTGACGTCCTGGAAGACGCGGTACGGGGCGTTGTCGTCGGTGCCGAGCGTCGTCCACGTCGACGTGCCGGCCGGACGGGCGAGGAACGTGACGTCGGCGAAGGTGTCACCCGGGACCGCGGCCGAGATCTCGGCGCGGCCGCCGACCGTGGCGCCGGCGCTCGGCGAGAGCGGGTAGACCGGCGGGGCCGTCTGCGAGACCTCCATCGTCGAGTCCGCCCGGAAGACCTTGACCGACAGCGGGGGGACGCTGACCGTGACGCGGCCCGACGCGTCGGCACGGAGGTCGCCGGGCCCACCGAGCAGCGGGCTGAACTTCGACCGGGCCGAGTAGGTCTGGAACGTGGCCTGCTTCGTCGTCGTCGCGTTGTTGGCCACGACGAGGTACTCGCGCTTGGCGGCCTTGTCGATGCGGCTGAACGCGTAGATGCCCGCGCTGTCGCTGGCGTAGCGGTGCACCTGCGCGCCGTCGGCGAGCGCCGGGTTGGCCTGGCGCAGCGCGGCCAGGGCCGCGATGCTCCGGTAGAGCGGGGCGCTGGTGTCGTAGTGCGCACCGGTGCCGGCCGGCTTGTCGCTGCCGACGATGGTGTCGTCGGCGTAGTCGGCCGTCTGCGTCGCGAACATGTCCTGTCGGGCGCGCTTGTCGTCGAAGCCCGACGTGGGGCCGGTGAAGCCCTGCTCGTCGCCGTAGTAGACGACGGGCTGTCCTCGGGTCAGGAACATCAGCGACGTGGCCAGCCGGTCGCGGTCGAGCAGCGCCTGCCCCGAGTAGCCGGCGGCCTGGAGCATGGCACCGACCCGGCCCATGTCGTGGTTGCCGAGGAAGGTCGGCAGCTCGTAGGCGTTGGAGTCGGTGTCGGTGTACCAGTCGTCGCCGGCGAAGAGGTCGCGGATGCCGGTCGTCGCCTTGCTCTGTGCGAAGCCGAGCGCCGCGCCCTGGAAGCCGAAGTCGAGCGTGGCGGGCAGCTTGCCCGTCGTCGTGAACTGGCTGGTGTACGAGGGGTTTGCGTCGTACACCTCGCCGAACATGAAGAAGTTCCTCTTGCCCGTCTGCTTGGCGTGGTCGAGGATCGCCGGCGAGAACTGCTGCCAGAAGGGCATGTCGACGTGCTTGACCGTGTCGATGCGGAAGCCGTCGACGCCGAAGTCGACCCACGTCTTGTAGACGTCCTCCATTCCGGTGACGACCTTGTGGTTCTCGGTGAAGAGGTCGTCGAGGCCGGAGAAGTCGCCGTACGTGGCGGACTCGCCGGCGTAGGTCGAGTCACCGCGGTTGTGGTAGAGCGTCACGTCGTTGAGCCAGGCGGGCACCTTGACGTTCTTGTCGGCGTCGGCGACGACCGGGACGTACGGGAAGGACGTCTTCGGGTCCATCGCCGGGAAGGTGTCCTTGCCCGCGTAGTCGGCGTCGTCGAAGGCGTTGCCCTGGGCGTCCTTGTACGGCTTGTCGGCCTTGGGGACGTAGGAGTACTGGCCGCCCTGGTAGGAGATGACGTCGGCCGTGTGGTTCGTGATGATGTCGAAGTAGACCCTCATGCCCTTGGCGTGCGCTGCGGCGATGAGGGACTTCATCTCGGCGTTGGTGCCGAGGTGCGGGTCGATCTGGGTGAAGTCGGTGACCCAGTAGCCGTGGTAGCCGGCGCTCGCGTCCGCGCCCGAACCCTGGACCGGTCGGTTCTTGAACGACGGGGTCAGCCAGATCGCCGTGGTGCCGAGGCCCTTGATGTAGTCGAGCTTGTCGATGACGCCCTTGAGGTCGCCACCGTGGTAGAAGCCCATGTTCGTCGGGTCGTAGCCGGTGGTGAGGCGGTCGCCGGTCAGGCCGCCGCGGTCGTTGGCGGCATCGCCGTTGGCGAACCGGTCGGCCATGACGAAGTAGAAGCGCTCCCGCGTCGAGCCGGTGCGCAGCGACTGGCCCGCGAGGGCGTCGTCGGCCTTCGTCGCGGCGCCGGGCAGGTCGGTCGGCGCGATGCCGATGGCGTGCGAGGTGTCGTCGTAGGTGACGCGGAGCCGCGCGGGGCCCTGGAGGACGAGCGGCACGTTCGAGCCCCCGCCGTCCTTGCCGTAGCTCTCGGCCCACCCGTGGTCGATGGCGACCTTGAGCTCGTACGAGCCGGCCGGCACGTCGAACTCCTTGGCATCGGTGCTCGTGCCGGCCTGGCGGACGAGGTCGGTGGCGGTGCAGTCGGGCTGCCAGTCCCCGGAGCAGCCGAGCTCGCTCTGGAGCGAGCCGACAAGGGTCGCGGTGCGCTCGGCGGCGCGGGCGGTCGTGGTCCCGGCCAGGGGCACGACGGCCCCGGCGAGGACGAGGGCGAAGACGCTGGCAGCGGTCAGGACCGGCCTACGGCGCATGTGCACTCCTTCGTGCAGTGAGGAGCCGCCGGGTCGCCACGCGTTCGTGGAGGGTCCCCTCGTCGGCCACCCGGCAACGTAGCGTCCCGTTCGTCCGAATCGCTAGGGGTTGGCTGCAACTTTTTGCAGTCAACGCCGATTTCTTGCGCGTGGATGGCCCGTCGTCAGGGGCGGGCGTCCCCCGCGTTCGCCTCGAGCAGCAGGTCGACGGCCCCCTCGAGGTCCTCGACGTGGCGCACGTCGACGAGCGTGCCGACCTCGGGCACCTCGTCCGGCCAGCCCGGACCGCCGAGCACGACCGTGACGGGCCGTCCGGCGTCGGCCACCAGCGCCCAGAACGGCTCGGACTGGGGCCGCGGCAGGGACGCCCAGAGGAACAGGACGCGGGCACGCGTCTGGACGAGGGCGTCGACCATCGAGCGGGCCGGCACCCGGGCGCCGAGGAAGACGCTGGGAGCACCGCAGCGCGCGAGCTCTGCCTCGACGGCGATGACCGGAAGGTGGTGGTGCTCGTCGTCGGCGCTGCCGAGCAGGACCGGAGTGCCGGACACGCGCCGGCGGTTGGCGCGCACGACCGAGCGCAGCTCGCCCTGGAGCAGCTCGCTCGCGAGGTGCTCCCCCTGGACACCGAGCGAGCCGTCGCCCCACCGCTCCCCGACGAGCCGCAGGGCCGGCGCGAAGACCAGGGACCAGGCGTCGCGGAACTCGAGCTGCCGCAGGGCCTGGCGGTAGAAGGCCACGAGGGTGCCGGCATCGAGGTGCATGGCGGCGCCGACGATCCCCTCGACGATCGCCTGCGGCGCGAACGAGGGCTCGGGCACGTCGTCGGCGGCGTCGCGGTCACGCTCGGACCGGGCCGGCGGACGCTCGAGGCCGAACGTGGCGTCGTAGGCGTCGGACGACGCGAGCGACGCGAGCCGTGCGGCCACGGCGGCGTCGGTGAGGGCCGTGACCGACTCGGCCGCGACCTGGGCCGGCACGCCTTGGGCGGTGAGGCGCGCCATCAGCTGGACGCGCTGGACGTCCGCGGGTCCGTAGCGGCGGTGGTTGCCGTGGGTGCGATGCGTGGGGGCCAGGCCGTACCGACGCTCCCACGACCGAAGGGTCGAGGCGGAGACGCCGATCCGCTCGGCCACCGCGCCCACCGACCAGCTCAGCTCCGGCATGTGACGCCCGGGCACGCTGATGTCGGAGCCGCCGTCCTGGCTGACCCCGTCGCGTGCCGTCCCGTCATCGCTCATTCCTGCCTCACCGCAACCGTCCTGCCGTCCGGTACTGCAGCACGGGGCTGTCCTGTCGTCCCGGCGCGCGGCCCGTTCGACGTCCTCACCTTAAACTTGCGCAGGGATCTTGTGCAAGTGCATGAGTTGTGCATAAGTTTGGAGAACAGGGTCAGATCGTGATCGCGAGGCCGGCGTGATGGCCGGGACGAGCAACGGCCGGGCCCTCGCCCGAACCTCAGGACCGACCGCCCCCGGGCGGCCGATGACGTCGGAAGGACCGACCCATGACCGTGACGCGACTTCCCCGGCCCGTGCACGAGTCCTACGAGTGGCAGGAGCAGGGGCTGTGCCGCGGGGCGGACGTCGAGCAGTTCTTCGCCGACGACCCCGACCTCGGGCAGGTGGCCCGCCGCGAGCGCACCGAGGCCGCCAAGGCCGTGTGCTCCTCCTGCCCCGTCGCCCGCCAGTGCCTCGACCATGCGATGCGGGTGCCCGAACCGTTCGGCATCTGGGGCGGGACGACCGCCGCCGAGCGCTCGCGCCTGCTCTGGGACGCCGCCGGCTGAGCCGCCCCCCTCGCGGCTCGCCGGAGCGTGGGCGCGCTCTGCGCACCACGCCGCCCCCGCGCCGTCCCCCGTGCTCAGCCCGCGGGGTCGACGACCGGCGCGGGGGCGGGCACGGCCAGCTGCACCACCTCGGCGTTCGGCAGCGCCGCGAGGCTCGCCCCGTCGAGGAGCAGCTTGGCCCCGCGCACCCCGGCCCCGATGACGACGGGTCCCGCTGCCGCGACACCCGCGTCGACGAGCACCGGCCAGTCGGCCGGGAGGCCGACGGGCGTGATCCCGCCCTGCTGCATCCCGGTCAGCGACTCGGCGACCGCCTGGTCGGCGAAGGAGATCTTCCGCGCCCCGAGGTGCTTGCGCACCACCCGGTTGATGTCGGCCCGGTCGGTCGCGAGCACCATGACCGCGGCGAGCGTCGTGACCTCGCCCCGGCGTGCCTCGACGACGACGCAGTTGGCCGACGCCTCGGGCGCGACGTCGTAGGCCGCGCAGAACGCCGCGGTGTCGGCCAGCGCCGCGTCGATGGGAGCCACCCGGGCCTCCGGGACGAGCGCCAGGGCCGCGGCCACGGGCCCCGCCAGCAGGTCGGGACGCTCCCCCGCCGGGACCCAGGCCAGGTTTCCTTGCGCAGATGCCATGGCCACACCGTAGGCCGAACCCCGGAATGACGGCGCTCCCCTCTGCCGTGGGCCGGGACGCCTGGGGCCCCGGGTCCGGTGAGTGACGCCTGCCTGTCAGCGCGGGAGGAGGCTCGCGACGACGGTCGCGGCGGGCACCGGCCTGGCCTACCGCCGGGCACTCGCCGACCCGTCGTTCACGACGACCCGCGTGACGCGCGCGTTCTCCGGTCGCCTGGCCCGCTCGCTCGAGACGGAGTTCGTGAGGGAGCACTCCGGCGCCGCGCCGACGGCCTACCCCGAGGTGCACCACGTGACGGTGCCCCTGCGTCGGGCCTCGGCCGCGGCCGACCGGCCCGCCCACCTCGCCCTCTGGGCCGGCACCCGCTGGCGCCCCGCCC
>JAEWFB010000027.1 GCA_023389095.1 Actinomycetes bacterium | reverse complement strand
GAGGGGATTGTGGCGTCCTGGCGCGCGGTGGCGCCCGCGGATGTTCTCAGTCTTCATGTACCTCTCCGCGCCTACGAAGTTAGCTGTCGGGTTCGGGCGGAAAGGTGCCCGGCTCCCTCCCGTGCCGTTTTCGTGCTCGGCCCGGGTGGGTACTTCACCCCAAGGACGTCCGGAGTCGTGGTGCCGGACGCCCGGAGAAACGTGTGGTTCCTCCGCTCCTGTCACAAGGTCTGATCTCACGTGCGAGGCGGTGACAGGACTAGGCGGTCCACCTCGTACGCGCCCGACCAGGGGGGTCGGACTTCCGGAACTGTAGACGAATCAACCGGGCCATGTCACGCCGCGGTAACGGTGGGCGTGCCGGATACGTCCTGAATGACTCCATGCGTGGCCTTTACCGGGCCTTTACCGAGGCGTGAGTGTGACCTACGTCACATGGCACTTCTCGCGTTTTGCAGGCGGCGGGCCGACGCGTCCGCTACAAGCAGGTGGTCGCGGCGGACGGCGGTCGCGGGACGACGCGCGCGGTCCGGGTTGTCCGTGTCCGTCTGCCGTCCGGCCGCCGCGCGTCTGGCTAGGGTCGACGCGTGTTCGACGACAGCTCGCACGTCCTCGCCCGCTCCCGTCGCGTGCTCGCCGAGCACGTCCTGCCGGCGGTCCACCGGGACCGCACCCCGCTCGCGGTGTCGGCCTGGCACGCGCCCGGCGAACCGGTGCCGGCCGCCGAGGCGCTCGCGGCACCGCACGAGCCGGTCGGGCCGGGCACCCCGTGGGGCGAGCCGTGGTCGACATGGTGGTTCGAGATCACCGGGGCCGTGCCGGACGCGTTCGCCGGGCGGTGCGTCGAGGTGGTCGTCGACCTCGGGTTCCACGGCGAGGGGCCCGGGTTCCAGGCGGAGGGCCTGCTGCACGACGCGTCGGGCACGCCGCTCAAGGGGATCCACCCGATGAACCGCTGGTACCGCGTCACGCCCGAGGCCACCGGGGGCGAGCCGATCCACCTGCACCTCGAGGCCGCGGGCAACCCGGCCGTCATGGAGCACGGCTTCCGGCCCACCGGGCTCGGCGACCGCGCCACCGCCGGCGACGACCCGCGGTACGTGCTCGGCCGCATCGACGTCGCCGTCTTCGAGCCGGAGGTCTTCGGGCTCGCCATGGACCTCGACGTCCTCGTCGACCTCGCCACCGAGCTGCCCGAACGCGACGCCCGTCGCCTCGAGGTGACCGCCGCGCTCGACGACGCCCTCGCGTCCCTCGACGTCCACGACGTGCGCGGCACCGCCGAGGCGGCGCGGGCGGCGCTGGCCGAGGTCCTCGCGGCGCCGGCCGTCCCGAGCGCCCAGCGCCTCACCGCCGTCGGACACGCCCACATCGACTCGGCGTGGCTCTGGCCGGTGCGCGAGACCGTCCGCAAGTGCGCGCGCACCTTCGCGAACGTCACGGCGCTCGCGGCCGACTACCCCGAGCTCGTCTTCGCCTGCTCGTCGGCGCAGCAGTACGCCTGGACCAAGGAGCACCACCCGGCGATCTGGCAGCGCATCCTCGACGCCGTCGAGGCCGGCACGTGGGAGCCGGTCGGCGGGCAGTGGGTCGAGGCCGACGGCGTCATGCCGGGAGGGGAGTCGCTCGTGCGCCAGCTGCTCCACGGCCAGCTCTTCTTCGGGCGCGAGCTCGGCCGGCGCTGCGCCGGCGTCTGGCTGCCCGACTCCTTCGGCTACGCGGCGGCCTACCCGCAGATCGCGCGGCTCGCGGGGGCCGAGTGGTTCCTGACGCAGAAGCTGAGCTGGAACGACACGAACACCTTCCCGCACCACACCTTCTGGTGGGAGGGCATCGACGGGTCGCGCATCCTGACGCACTTCCCACCGGCCGACACCTACGAGAGCAAGCTCGGCGGTGCCGACGTCCACCGCTCGGGCCGCCAGCACCTCGAGAAGGGCCGGTCCCGGCGGGCGCTCATCCCCTTCGGGTTCGGCGACGGTGGCGGCGGTCCCGAGCGCGAGATGCTCGAGCGGGCCCGGCGGCTGCGCTCGCTCGAGGGCTCGCCCGCCGTCGAGGTGGGCTCGGCGTCCTCGTTCTTCGACGCCGTCCGCGACGAGTACGCCGACCGCGCGCCGACGTGGGCCGGCGAGCTCTACCTCGAGCTGCACCGCGGCACCCTGACGAGCCAGCGCGCCATGAAGGCCGGCAACCGCGGCTGCGAGGCTCTCCTGCGCCAGGCCGAGCTCGCGTGGACCCTCGTGGTCCTGCGCGGCCGCGGCGACTGGCCCGCCGAGCGGCTGCGCCTCGTGTGGGAGCGCCTGCTGCTCCTGCAGTTCCACGACATCCTCCCCGGCAGCGCCATCGCCTGGGTGCACCGCGAGGCCCGCGCCGACTTCGAGCGGCTCACCGCCGCGCTGCACGCCCTCGTGGCCGAGGCGCTCGACCTGCTCGCGGGCGCGAGCGAGGGCGAGGGTGCGAACGAGGACGCCGGGCGGCCCGGACTGCTCAACGCCGGCCCGCTGGCGCGGCGTGAGGTCGTCGCACCCGGCGGGGGTGGCGGTGAGGTGGCGCTCGTCGAGGTCGCGGCGCTGTCCGTCGGAGGTCGACGCGTCGAGCCCGAGCACCCCGTCGAGGTCGACGGGCTCACCGTGGCCAACGGACTCGTGTCGGTCACGGTCGCGCCCGACGGGTCCATCGAGCGGCTCGCCGACCTGCGCCACGGCGGCCGCGACGCGCTCCCGCCCGGGGGTCGGGCCGCCGAGCTGCGCCTGCACCCCGACGTGCCGGCGATGTGGGACGCCTGGGACATCGACAAGCCGCACGCCCGCACGTGGACGTCGCCCGACGTCACGCCCGACGCGTCGGGCGAGGTCGGCGCGCACGCCGCACGGGTCGTCGAGGCGGGGCCGCTGCGCGTCGTCGTCGAGGCCCGCGGGCGCGTCGGGCGCTCGACGTACGTGCAGCGCACCACCGTCACGGCCGACTCACCGCGGGTCGACGTCGAGGTGCGCGTCGACTGGCGGGAGAGCGAGCGGGCCCTCGCCGCCTACGTGCCCGTGCCGGTGCTCGCGCCGCACAGCACCGCCGACATCCAGTTCGGCCACCTGCGCCGACCCACCCACGAGAACACGTCGTGGGAGACCGCCCGCCACGAGATGGTCGCCCACCGTTGGCTGCACGTCGGCGAGGAGGGCTGGGGGCTGGCCGTCGTCAACGAGTCGACGTACGGGCACGCGGTGCGCCGCGGCGTCGACGCGTCGGGCGAGCCGGTCACGACGGTGCGCCTGACGCTGCTGCGCTCGCCGTCGTTCCCCGACCCCGACACCGACGCCTCGGAGGTCGTCGGCGAGCACGTCGTGCGGTTCGGGATCGTGCCCGGCGCCGACGTCGCCGAGGCGGTCGCGCACGGTTACGCGATGCACCTGCCGATCCTCGGCACCCTGCCCGGGGTGGCGGGCCACGACGCGTCGCCGGTGGCGCCCGTTGTCGCAGTGGACGACCCGGGCTGCGTCGTCGAGGCGGTCAAGCTGGCCGAGGACGGCAGCGGCGATGTCGTCGTCCGCCTCTACGAGGCCCTCGGCGGTCGCCGCGACGTGACGCTCGTGCCGGGCTTCCCCGTGGCGCGTGTCGTCGAGACCGACCTGCTCGAGGAGGCAGGGTCGCCGGCGCTCGAGGGGCGCGCGTCGCTCGCCACCGACACCCAGGACGATGCCGGCGCAATCCGCTTGCGGCTGCGGCCGTTCCGCATCGTCACACTGCGCCTGACGCCCCGACGCTGACCGCGGGCGGCTCGGACAACCTCAGCCGGACTGGGACTGCTCCTCGCGCTCGGCGCGACGTTTCACGCAGAGCCGCGCGATGGTCGCGATGAGGTCGAGGGGCACCGGCCTGGTGATCGGGAACCGCACGGTGTCCTTGGCGCGACGAAAGGGCCGGATGGCCTCCTCGAAGGCGGTGTCGCCGGTCGGCACGGGGTAGACGCCGACGTGGTTCTTCCACCCGGCGAAGTAGAGCAGCGGCTTGCCCTCGACGGTGAACGTGGCCATGCCGTAGCTGATCTTCTCGTCGGCCTCGGGCACCGCCGTGCGGATCGCCGTGCGCACCCTTGCGAGCTGAGTCCGCGTCTCCTCGGGATAGGAGGCGATGTACTCGTCGACGGACGCGAATCTCGGGGCCAAGCCTGGTCCTCACTCAGTTTCTCGGACCGGTTGTCGGAGGGGATGTCTGCGACTTTATGTGCCGAATGGGTCAACTGCAAAGTAAAAGGGCATTCCGTCGCCAAACTCCAGCACAGTGACAAATGCGCGAACTCTGGGTGACATCCAGCGGATCGCGTTCTCGGGCAGTCGGACCCGCTGCTCAGGGCTGCAGCAGCACCTTGACGGCGCGCCGCTCGTCCATGGCCCGGTAGCCCTCGGCGACCTCGTCGAGCGGCAGCGTCAGGTCGAAGACCCGGCCCGGGTCGATGCGACCGGACAGGACCCGCTCCATGAGGTCGGGCAGGTAGCGACGGACCGGGGCGATGCCGCCGGCCAGGCCGATGTTGCGCACGAACATCCGCCGGAGCGGGAGCTCGACACCGTGCGGCACCCCGACGAAGCCGACCGTCGAACCGGCGCGCGCGACGTGGAAGGCGGTGTCCATCGCCTGGTGGGTGCCGACGCACTCGAGGACGGAGTCGGCGCCGATGCCTCCGGTGAGGTCCATGACCGCCGCCACGGCGTCGTCGCCGCGCTCGGCCACGACGTGGGTGGCGCCGAACTCGCGGGCCAGGGCCTGCCGCGGCTCGTGCCGCGACATCGCGACGATCCGCTCGGCCCCGAGCTGCTCGGCCGCGATGACGCCGCAGAGGCCGACCGCGCCGTCACCGACGACGACGACCGTCGAGCCGGGCGTCACCCGGGCCGCGACGGCTGCGTGCCAGCCCGTGGCCATGACGTCGGACAGGGCGAGGAGCGAGGGCACGAACCGCTCGTCGGGCATCCCGTCGGTCTTGACGAGGCTGCCGTCGGCCTGCGTGACCAGGGTCAGCTCGGCCTGCCCGCTCGCCGTGCCGTCGGCGTTCGGGCAGGCGGACTGGACGCCGGCCAGGCAGTCCGGGCAGGTGTTGTCGCAGTGGCAGAACGGGATGACGACGAAGTCGCCGGGCCGGAAGTCCTTGACGTCCGGGCCGACCGCCTCGACGACACCGACGGCCTCGTGGCCGATCGTCGCGCCCTCGCGGATCGGGTTCTCGCCGCGGTAGGGCCACAGGTCCGAGCCGCAGATGCACCCCGCCGTGACGCGCACGATGGCGTCGGTCGGGGCCTCGATGGTCGGGTCGGGCACCTCGGACAGGCGGATGTCACCGGGGCCGTGGATCGTCGTCGCGCGCATGGCCCCCATCCTTTCAAGTCAGCCGCGGGAGCGCAGACGCAGGTTGGGCAGACCCGGGGCGGGCAGCGTGTGTTCCCACGCGTCGGGGAAGGTGCCGTAGCGCGCCGACGCGTCGGGCGGGGCGCCACCGGCGGCGACCTCGCGCTCGTGCTGCCACTGCTCGCGGAAGCCGACGATCTCCTCGTGGCTGCGCCCGATGAAGTTCCACCACATGACGACCTGCTCGCCGAACGGGGCGCCGCCCAGGACGAGGAGGCGGGTGTCCTCGTCGCCGGCCGTCAGGGTCGCCGTCGTCGTGCCGACCGGGACGTAGACGATCTCGCCGGGCTTGGCCGTGGCCGTGCTGACCGTGCGGGCCGTGAGTGTCCCTGTGTCGCAGAGGAACCCGTGCTCGTATGTCGCGTCGAGGTCCACGTCGATCGAGCGGCCGGCGGGCACGGTCACCTCGGCGCCGACCAGCGCTGAGTGCATCGACACCGGTGACGTCTGACCGAACAGCGAACCGAGGAAGACGAGCACGCGGCACCCGTCGACGTCGGTGACCGGTGGCGCGTAGTGCTCGAACCCCGGCGCCGCGAAACGGCTCACCTCGGGCAGGGCCACCCACAGCTGCGCGCCGTGGAGCGTCGTCGTGGCCGGCGTCGAGTACTCGGAGTGGGCGATGCCGTTGCCCGCCGTCATGATGTTGAGCTCGCCGGGGCGGACGAACGCGTGCACCCCGGTGGTGTCGCGGTGCTCCACCTCGCCCGAGAAGAGCCAGGAGACGGTCTGCAGGCCGGTGTGCGGGTGGCCGGGCACGACCATGCCGCCGGTCGCCGACACGTCGTCCGGGCCGTAGTGGTCGACGAAGCACCACGCCCCGATGAGCGAGCGTTCCCGCTGCGGCAGGCTGCGCCGCACCGGCATCGCCCGGGAGCCGCCGAGCGGCACGTCACGGTAGGGGAGCACGACGGGGCCGGTGCCGGGAACGGATCCCGCGTCGGCGTCGCGGTGCTCGCAGGTGACCTCGGCAGGGGAGCGGTCCGGGTTGCTCACCGGATCAGGCTAAGGCGACGTTGCTACGTTTCCCACCATGACCGAGCCCGCCCCCGACGCCTCCACCTCACCGCTGACCGGCACGCGGCCGGCGCCGCGGTGGTCGGCGTGGCGGGTGGTCTGGTGGTTCGGGTTCGTCAGCCTCGCCGCCGACATGGTCTACGAGGGCGCGCGCTCGATGTACGGGCCGCTGCTCGCCTCGCTCGGCGCCGGGGCTGTTGTCGTC
>JAEWFB010000001.1 GCA_023389095.1 Actinomycetes bacterium | reverse complement strand
GCCCCGACGCGGTCGAACCCGTCGACCGCGCGCTCGGCGGCCGCCCCGGCACGCCCGAGGTCGCCCGCGAGCCGGTGCGCGCGCGACAGGCGCAGCTGCACCTCGGCGGCCACCTGGTCCTGCTCGGCATCGGGTGAGGCCGCGGCTGCCACGAGCACCTCGACCGCCTCGTCGATGAGCCCGGCCTCGAGGAGCACGTGGGCGCGGTCGAGCCGGGCCGGCAGCAGCGACACGTCGGGTGCGTCCTCGATCGCGGCGGCCATCGTCGCGAGCGCCCGGGCGACGTCACCGAGCAGGTAGGCCGCGTAGCCCTCGTTGTGGGCGGCCATGAACTCCAGCGGCGCAAAGCCACCCTCGCGAGCCGTCGCCGCCGCCCGGGAGAAGGCGTCGAGCGCGACCGCCGGCTCGGACAGCTCGAACGCGAGCATGCCGCGGCTCAGCAGCACCGAGCACTGCTCTCGCGGCGAGAAGGCGTCGAGCCGGCGCAGCGCGCCCTCGAGCCCGTCGCGCGCGCCGGCGAGGTCGCCCCCGCGTCCGGCGACGTTGGCACGCTGGTAGGCCAGCCGCGCCCGCAGGTCGTCGTCGCCGAGCGTGTCGACGATCTGCTCGACCTCGGCGAACCGGGAGTGCGCGGCAGCCGCGCCCTCGAGGAGGAACTCGGTCAGGGCCAGCGTGGTCAGCGTGCGGGCGCGCACCCGCAGCGCGGGTCGGGCCGCGACCGGGACCCCCGATGCGTCGAGCCGGTCCAACGCGTCGCGGAGCAGGCCGACGGCGCGGTCGGGCCGCCCTGCGCCCGTCTCCGCGGCGGCCTGCTCGCGCAGGGCCTCGACCTCGTCCAGCGTGCGCTGTGCGCTGATCGTCGGCCGCCTCCCTGCACGGCAGGGCTCACGCCTGTCACAGCTGGATCGTGGGCGTGATGACCGGTCGCGCGTTCTCGTCGTCTGGGTCGACCCGGATCACGAAGTGGATCGGGCCATGGGGTAGATCATCCAGAACGAAACGACCGTTCGCATCGGTATCGACCAAGATGCTCCCCTCGGTCGACACCGCCTCGACGGTGGCGCCGGGCACCGTGACGTAGCCGTCGACGCGGACGCGGCCCTCGAGGTCGCTCGCGTTGACCGAGACCATGAGGCTCACGGAGGCGGCGTTGAAGGTCACCGACTCGGTCGGCGTCGGCTCGACCTTCGTGCCGCGCGTGGCGAGCAGGGCCGAGTCCATGAGCTCGGCGACCTCGGCGTGGAGCGCCTGGACGGTCAGCTCGAACTTGATCCGTTCGGTGAGGTCGGACGGGACGGGGTCGGCGTGCGCGAACAGCTCGCGGAGCTGGCGCAGCGCGGCCACGTCGAGGTCGTCAATGGCGTCCTTGTGCGAGCTCATGTCACACCGCCCATCCGGGATCGGAGCCGAGGGTCGTCCTCAGCTTCTGGAGGCATCGGCCGCGGGTCGGGCCGATGCTGCCGACGGGCATCCCGAGCGACTCGGCGATGGCCGCGTAGTCGGGACGGTCGGCGAAGGCGATGACCCGGAGCAGCTCCTGGCACCGCGGGGACAGGGTCGAGACGTGCCTCCACAGCACGCCCTGGCGCTCGCTCAGCACCGCGTGCGCCTCGGGGTCGAGGCTCTGGGCCGGCGCCTCCGGCACCTCCTCGACGCCGATCTCGCGGCGCGAGCCACGCGCGAGGCGCCACACCTCGCGCTTGACGACGACGACGAGCCAGCCGAGCACGGCGGCCGGCTCGTGGATCGACTCGGCGCGGTCGACGAGCTGGAGGAACGCCGTCTGCACGGCGTCCTCGCACGTCGTCGGGTTGGCGCCCTGGGACCGGGCCGCGTTCCAGAGGACGGGCGTGACGAGGTCGACGAGCTCGGACAGCCGCTCACGCTCGCCGTCGAGGTAGGCCGCGAAGGCCTTGCCGGCGAGCGTGCCGAGGCCGTCCGACGCGGTGGGCGTCGGGGTCATGACGCGCCTCCCTTCGAGGTGCAGCGACGCAGCGCACGCAGGGCGCGCTTGCGCATGACGGACGGCGAGACGTCGGCGAGGTCCTTGTCGGCGGCGATCGCCGCCGCGACCTCGGCCGCGAAGACGGGCGTCGCGAAGGACGTGCCGCTCCAGACGCCGAACCCGCCGGTGTAGTCGTCGGGGTCGACGGTGCAGCGCACCGGTCCGTCGCCGTCGACCTTCGTCGAGGGCTGACCCATGCCGTTGGTCAGGGGCAGCGTGCTGACGACCGAGACCCCCGCGCGCACGGCCGTGATGACCGGCAGCGTGTTGGAGAAGAGCGCGACGGTCGAGCCGTCCGGGTTGCTGGCCCCGACGCTCGACACGGGCGGCAGCGCCTTGGCCGTGATCCGCGGTGGGAGCGCGGCGGCGAGCGCCGCCGGCACGAACGGTGCGCTCGTGCCGTCATTGCCGGCACCGGCGACCACGGCGACGCCGGCCTCGGCGAAGCGGTCGAGCAGGTCGGCGACCGGGCCGGAGGTGTAGGTGCGGTCCTCGGCGTAGTAGCCGAGCGACAGCGACAGGACGTCGATGCAGTCCTCGGGGTGGTTGCTCGCCTGGCCGTGGACGTGCCGGTCGAGGAGGGCCTCGAGGACGTCGAGGATGTCGGCCTCGTCGACCTGGCCGTCCTCGCCCATGACGGGGATCGACAGGATCGTCGCCTCCGGGCATCCCTGGCGGACGAGCCCGGCGATGAACGTCGCGTGGCCGTGGAGCAGGCCCACCGGCTCCTGCGGCTTCGGGGTGTCGCTGAGCCCCTCGGTCGGTACTGCTGCGACGTCCTCGGGCGGACCGGCCGGCACGAGGCGCCCGTTCTCGTACTTGAGGCGCACGATGGTGCGCTCGTCCTTGAACCACGGGTGCTTGGCGACGGCGGTGTCCGGCACGGCGACGACCGGGCGACGGGCCAGCTCGCGGGCGCGCAGCGCCGGGTCGGGCAGCGCGAGGCTCACCGGCATCCGGCCGCCCCGACCGGGCACCGCGTACTCCTGGAGGGCGTCCATCCCGATGCCGCCCCAGTAGCCGATGCCGCCCCAGTAGCCACCGATGCCGCCCCAGTAACCACCGATGCCGCCCCAGTAGCCGATGCCGCCCCAGTAGCCGTCGGCCGGGCGCAGGACGTGCTCGAGGCTCAGTCGGTCGGCGATCGGGTCGCCCCCGGACCGCAGCTGCTGCAGCACGTTCCACGCATCGACGGTGTCGATGGAGCGACGCGGGCGCAGCGTGATGCTCGTGCCCCAGTCGCTCGGGTTGTCGAGGCCCCGGGTGCCACCGCCGGTGCGCGGCGTCTCGACGTAGTCGAGGTCGAGCCGGTCGAGGGCCTGGGCGAGGTCGCCGAGCCCGCGCGTGCCGCCCGGCTCGTTGCGCACGAGGAGCCGGTCGGACAGGTAGAGCGCCGGGTCGGGCGCCTGGCCGTCGGTCCGGCGCAGCGCGGTCGCCGGGTCGAGGACGCGCACCGGGGGTCGGACGGGACGGGGTGCGCCGCCCTGACCTCCCGCATCGGGCTGACCGGTCTCTGCCATGAAGTGCCTCCTGTCGAGCGGACCTGGGACGAGCTGGGGTGATCGAGGGGTGGGTCGGCAGCCGAGCACGGCGGCGTCGCGGCCGACCAAGCTGTGTGCCCGACGCTCTCACCGGAATGGTGGCGGAGGGGACGAAACTGATACACCGCGCTTCGTCAACTTTTTTTCGCCGGCCACGTATCAGGCCCCGCCCGGGCGGCTCTGAGCCGTCGGGGGAACCATTCGGGGATCTGGTCATCGAGCCGTACGGGGGCCGCGGAGGGGCGGCTGGCTCGGTGACCTCCGGGTCCGGGGCGTCTGGGGTCGCTCGGGGCTCCCGCGGGGCGTCGGCAGGGCAGCGCCGGCGCCCCCTCCCCGTGCCTGCTCGCGCGGACGCAGGCGCAAGGTGTCCGTTTCGTCACGAAACGACGTGTCCTGCGGGTGCCCCGGGGTGCCGCGTCGCATACTCGGACCGCGGCCCGGCGAGGGCGAGCCGCCTCGATGACCAGGGGTACCCGCATGACTGCGCAGCACCAGACGCTCCCGTCCGCGCCGAACGGCCGTCCGCCGACGCGTACCGCCCAGGGGCTGCGGCGCTGCACCCCGCTGCTCCTGGCGGTCCTGCTCGCGCCCACGCTTGCCGCGTGCGGCCCCGGCGGGGACGACCGCGCGGCCGGCCAGGCCACCCTGACCGCGTCGGTCGACACCCCGAGCGACTCCCCCACCGCGGACGACCCGTCGACGGCGCCGGGGCCGATCCCGACGGAGACGGCCGCACCGCTGACGCCGACCCGCCCGACGCCCACCGCGACCACCGCGACCCCGACCGTCTCGGCCACGACGACGGCGGCCTCGGTGGCCGGCAGCTGCACCCGGACGCTCGGGGCCTACCCCCAGCTCGACCCCGGCGCCACCGGCCCCGCCGTCAGCGCGCTCCAGTGCTTCCTCAACGACGCCGACTTCGGGCCGGTCGCCGTCGACGGCACCTACGGCGCCACGACCCGGGCCGCGGTCGCCAAGGTCGAGGCCACCTTCGAGGGGTCACCCGGGAAGCCCGGCCACATCGACGGCGGCTTCTGGGTCGCCGTCATCAGCCGCGCGCTCGGCGACGGCACGCTGAAGACGGGGTCGAAGGGCGCGGACGTCACGACGCTCCAGCGGGCCCTGCGCGCCGCCGGCGCGACGCTCGCCGTCGACGGCGTCTTCGGCGCCGACACGAAGAAGGCCGTCCGGGCCCTGCAGGCCGCCAACCGCATCGGCGTCGACGGCGTCGTGGGTCAGGACACCCTGTTCCTGCTCAAGAGCGGCGCGACGATCGGCTGAGCCGGCGGCTCCCGGCAGCAGACGCGCCCGGGTCAGGCCCGCAGGTCGGCGAGCCAGGCCCGGGCGTCCCGGAAGTCCTCGTCCGTCGTGCCGGGCCGCGTACCGGGCAGGCCGCCGTCGGCGCGCGGGTACGAGCCGAGGAAGCGCACCTCGGCACAGACCCGGCGCAGGCCCATGAGGGTCTCGCCGACCCGCTCGTCGAGGACGTGGCCCTCGATGTCGATGGAGAAGCAGTAGGAGCCCATCGCCTCGCCGGTCGGGCGCGACTCGAGCCTCGTCATGTTGACGCCACGCACCGCGAACTGCTCGAGCAGCTCGAGCAGGCCGCCGGCATGGTCGTCCTTCTGGAAGAGCACGACGGTCGTCTTGTCCGCGCCGGTCGGCGCGGGCAGCGTGCCGGGGCGCGACACGAGCACGAAGCGGGTCACGGCCGCGTTGTTGTCGCCGATGTCCGACGCGAGCACCGCGAGACCCTCGTTGGCGGCGGCGACCGGCGCGCAGACGCCGGCGTCGAACATCACCTCGCCGGGGGCGCCGAGCGAGGCTGCGCTCGCCGCCGTCGACAGCGTCGGCACGTAGACGGCGTCCGGCAGGTGCGCGCCCATCCACGAGCGGACCTGCGCCCACGCGTGCGAGTGGGTGCCGACGGCCCTGACGTCGGCGAGCGTCGTGCCGGCTCGTGCGCACAGCACGAAGGTGATCGGGACGAGCACCTCGCCCACGACGACGAGCGGGTCGCCGGTGGCGAGGGCGTCGAGCGTCGCCGAGACCCCGCCCTCGACGGAGTTCTCGATGGGGACCATCGCGGCGTCGATGTCACCGGCCCGCAGGGCGGACAGCGCCGCGTCGACCGAGCCGAACGGCACGTGGTCACGACCCTCGGCGGCGTCCCACGCGTCGAGCGCCATCTGGGTGAAGGTGCCGCGGGGTCCGAGGTAGCCGAAGCGGAGCAGCTCGTCCGGGGTGCGAGGAGGGGTCACGACGCGTCCTTCGAGGGTGCGGTGGAACGGGCCGGCGAGCGGCGCCCGGTGCGGGCGCCCGTGGTGGCGCCCGTGTTGGCGCGCGGGGTGGCGCCCGGGTCGGTGCCCGGCTCGCCCTCGGTCGCCGACGCGAGGGCCTGCTGCTCCTCCGGCGTCAGGGTGATGCTCGACCGGCCGCCGACGACGCCCTTGGCGTAGGTGCGCGACTCACCGCGCGCGTGGATCGAGCTGATGACGATGCCGTCGCCCTCGTCGTCGACGATCGCCGCGGAGAACGACAGCCGCCCGCCCATGTCGCCGAAGGCGTCGTAGCGCACGACGGCGACGTTGCGCAGGCTCTGGCGGACGTCGTCCTCGGCCGCGGCCACGTCGGCGCGCAACCGGGTGACGTCGGCCGCGACGCGGTCGAGGCGACGGTTCTGGTCGGCGGCCACCCGGGCGATGTCGGTGCGGCCGCCGTCGGCGCCGAGCACCTCGAAGTCGGCCCGGACCCGGCGCAGCCGCGCCTGGGCCAGCACGGCCAGCACGAGCGCGAGCAGGGCGACGCCCGCGGCGGCCAGGGCCACGGCCGTGAGCGTCGTGTCGTC
>JAEWFB010000568.1 GCA_023389095.1 Actinomycetes bacterium | reverse complement strand
GGCCCACCCCACTGGGTGACCCCGGAGACAGCCGCCACGACGAGGACGACGACTGCCTGCAACGAACGCCGGTGCAGCTCACGCTTGTTCACGGTGCAACCCCCACATGGATCGAGGCCGGGCTCGCCCCGAGCCCGCAATCGGGACCGTCGCACCCCTGCGGGACGCGCATCGTCGGGTTCGCTCGCGCGCTCAGTGATCCGTCACCGTGACGGCGGGGAACTCATCACGCCCTCGTCAGGCCGTGCACATGGGGCCGTCATGTTGCTGTCAGGTTGGCGCCCGGTTCGTCATGGTTCGTGCCGGTCGTCGGCCCGATCCCCGCGGACATTTCGGGCAACGTTCCCCCAGCGTCCTCGCAGGTGCTGAACTTGGATCGTTTTCGGGGACCAAGGGGGCACTGATGGCAACGGTCATGGTGGTTGACGACGAGGAGCGGATCCGCGGACTGCTCTCGAAATCTCTGTCGTCCGAGGGGCACTCGGTGGTCACGGCCGCCACGGCGCACGCGGCACTCGATCGCCTGGCCGGGGGCGGCATCGACCTCGTCCTGCTCGACCTCGTGATGCCCGGGCCGAGCGGCCTGGCGATGCTCAAGGAGATGAGGGACCGGCGCGACATGCCACCGGTGATCGTGCTGTCCGGCGTCACCGACGTGGGTGCTCGGGTGCAGGCCCTGGACAACGGTGCGGTCGACGTCGTCGCCAAGCCGTTCAGCCTCACCGAGCTGTTGGCCCGGGTGCGGCGCAACGTCGGCCGGGCGGCGCCGACCCGCGAGGACCACGTGCTCGCGGTCGCCGGGGTGCGGCTCGACCTCGGACGCCGACGGGCGTCCTTCCACGACAGCAGCGTCGCGCTGACGGAACGGGAGTTCACCCTCCTCGCCCACCTCATGCGTCGCCGGGGGCAGGTGTGCCGACGCGAAGAGCTGCTGCACGACGTCTGGGGCCTCGAGTTCGACCCGGGCAGCAACGTCGTCGAGGTCTGCGTCGGACGCCTGCGCAGCAAGCTCGGCCAGGACCTGCCCGTGGAGACGGTCCGCGGTGTCGGCTACTGCTTCTACGAGGACTGAGGGGGAGCGGGCATGGGGACACGGTCGTTCTGGCTCTGGGTGGCGGTGGCCGTCCCCTGCACGGTGCTCATGTGGGCCCTGCCCGGGAGCGAGACGGTTCCGTACCACATCGCCTGGGCCACCTTCGCGCTGTGCTTCGGGTACGAGGTGTGGAGCGCGGCGGCGACCTGGACGGGCCTGGTGCTGTTCACGCTCGCGACCGGGGTGGTGCTCGTGACCCGGGTGGCGCAGGACGTCCTCGACTGGCAGGAGGCGGCCGAGATCCCGCTGATGCTCCTGCTCATGGGCCTCATGGTCATGCACGTGCGCCGCCGGCAGCGGGCCATCGCCGCGCTCACCGCGCTGCACGAGCGGGAGAGCCTGGAGGCCCGGTCCCGCGAGCTGCTGACCCGCCGTACCTCGCACGAGATGCGCTCACCCCTGACGATCGCGCGCGGCTACCTCGAGGTCCTCGAGGGCCGCCACGTCGGCACCGAGTCCGCCTTCGAGCTCGCTGTCGTCAGCGACGAGCTCAAGCGGCTGACGCGGGTGTGCGAGCGGCTCGTCCGCTCCATGCGGTCGCAGCAGGACCTCGAGATGGAACAGGTCGACCTCGACGACCTGCTGACCCGCACCGGCAACGCGTGGGCAGCCGTGGCGGACCGGCAGTGGGTCGTCACGGCGCGGGCCGGCTCGGCGCAGTGCTCGTCGGAACGCCTGCGGGCCTGCCTCGACACGCTGGTCGAGAACGCGATCCGGTACACATGCCCCGGGGACACCATCGAGCTGTACGCCCGGCGCTGCGAGGACGGGTCGGTCACCATCGGCGTCGCCGACTCGGGGCCGGGGTTCGCCGCCAACGTCCGTCAGGCGGTCCTCGCGGCGGCTCGGGGGCCGGTGCAGACCGAGGGCGCCGACGCGGAGCCGCGGGGCGGCGTGCTGGTGTCGGTCGGTGGCCCGGCCGGTGAGCCGTCGGACACCTTCGGGGACGAGCTGACCCAGACCGGGCTGGGCCTCGGCATGGTGGAGGACGCGGTGGCGCGACGCGGTGGGAGCCTGGAGATCGCCACCTCGCGCTGGGGTGGTGCGCTCGTCGGGTTCACCTGGCCCGCACCGGTCGTGTGAACCGACGGCCGGTCAGCTCTCGAGCGCGCGCTCGAGGGTCTTCCGGATCGCCGCCGGCCAGTCCTGCGGCTTCGCGACGGTGACCAGCGCGGAGGAGGTCGACAGCCTCAGCACGCGGCTCTGTCCCTCCTGCCAGGCCTGGTTGACCTTCGTCGCGTCGACCGATGCCGGCCATGACTGCGCCGACGCCTCGACGAGGTCGTAGAGCGGCGTGGACGTCGTCGGGAGACGGAGGTAGGCGTCCCACGACCTGGGGTCCAGGCTCTCGCGGTTGCACGAGGCGTCGTCGAAGCGGTCGAGCTCGACCCAGAGGTTGCTCAGCTCGATGTCGCCCGGGTCCTTCGGGGGAAGCGCCCGGACCAACGCCCCACGAGGACCCATGAACCCCGGAGGGGACGGCATGGCGAGCAGCACCGCGCGGGCGTCCTTCTCGTGCCTGCTCACCCAGGTGAGCGCGATGGGTGCGCCGAGCATGTCACCGACCACGACGACCGGACGGGTGAGCCC
>JAEWFB010000537.1 GCA_023389095.1 Actinomycetes bacterium | reverse complement strand
CGACCGGGTCAGCCGTCCGGAGCAGCTCCCGTCGGCGCTGCTCGGTGCGATGCGCGTGCTCACCGACCCGGTCGACACCGGGGCCGTGACGATCGCGCTGCCGCAGGACGTGCAGGCCGAGGCGCACTACTGGCCGGTCGAGCTGTTCGCGCCGCGCGTGTGGCGGGTGGCCCGGCCGCTGCCGGAGGCCGTCGACGTCGTCGACGCGGCTGCGGTCATCCGCTCGGCGAAGCGTCCGCTCGTCGTGGCCGGCGGCGGCGTGCACTACTCGGGTGCCGAGGCGGCACTGCGGGCGTTCTGCGAGGCGACCGGCATCCCCGTCGGCGAGTCGCAGGCGGGCAAGGGGTCGCTTCCGCACGGGCACCCGCAGGAGATGGGCGCCGTCGGCTCGACCGGCACGACGGCCGCCAACGCGCTGGCGGCCGAGGCCGACGTCGTCATCGGCATCGGCACGCGGTGGAGCGACTTCACGACGGCGTCGCGGACCGCCTTCCAGGACAACGGGGTCCGCTTCGTCAACATCAACGTCGCGCGGTTCGACGCCGGCAAGCACTCCGGGCTGTCGGTGGTGGCCGACGCCCGCGAGGCACTCACGGCCCTGACCTCGGCCCTCGAGGGCTGGTCGGTCGACGACGCGTACCGCTCGCGGCAGGCCGACCTGTGGAGTGCGTGGGACGCATCGGTCGAGGCGACCTTCAACCCGGCACCCGAGGTGACCGACACGCTCGCCGAGGGCCTGCTCACGCAGGGCCAGGTGCTCGGCGCCGTCAACGAGCTGACCGACCCGCGCGACGTCGTGCTCTGCGCCGCCGGCTCGATGCCCGGCGACATCCACAAGCTCTGGCGGGTGCGCGACCGCAAGGCCTACCACGTTGAGTACGGCTACTCCTGCATGGGCTACGAGGTGCCGGCCTCGATCGGCATCCGCCTGGCCGACGAGTCGCGCGACGTGTTCGCGATGGTCGGCGACGGCGGCTACCTCATGATGCCGACCGAGCTCGTCACCGCGGTGCAGGAGCGGGTCAAGGTCGTCGTCGTCCTCGTGCAGAACCACGGGTTCCACTCGATCGGGTCGCTGTCGGAGTCGCTCGGCTCGCAACGCTTCGGCACGAAGTACCGCTACCGCGGCGCAACCTCGGGCCGCCTCGACGGCGACGTCCTGCCCGTCGACCTCGCCGCCAACGCGCGGTCGCTCGGCGCGCACGTCATCGAGGTGCACTCGGTCGACGAGCTGCACCAGGCGATCAAGGAGGCCAAGGCGTGGCCGTCCGACGGCGGTCCGGTCGTCATCCACGTCGAGACCGACCCGACCGTCTACGCCCCCGACAGTGACGCGTGGTGGGACGTCCCGGTGTCGCAGGTCAGCGACCTCGCCAGCACGCAGCACGCCTACCGCGAGTACGAGGAGCACAAGGCCACCCAGCGCCCGCTCGTCACCCCCACGACCCCGGAGTCCGCGTCATGAAGCTCGCCCTCGACCCGTACATGTTCCGCACGACGCCGCTGCTCGAGCTGCCTTCTGTCGTGGCCGATCTCGGCTACGAGTGGATCGAGCTGTCGCCGCGTGACGACTTCATCCCGTTCTTCAACCACCCCCGCGTCGACGACGCCGGCGTGGCCGCGTTCCGCACGGCGCTGCGCTCGGCCGGGGTCGGCGTCTCGTCGGTGCTCCCGCTCTTCCGGTGGTCCGGTCCCGACGAGGAGGACCGGCAGGCGGCGGTGCGCTACTGGAAGCGCGCCATCCGGATCGCCTCGCTCCTCGGCGTCGACACGATGAACTCCGAGCTCAACGGCAACCCGCGCGAGGCGGCGACGTGCGAGCGGATGTTCTGGCGCTCGATGGAGGAGCTGCTGCCCGAGTTCGAGAAGGAGGGCATCCGGCTCGTCCTCGAGCCGCACCCCGACGACTGGGAGGAGGACGGCAAGCGGGCCGTCGACATCGTCCGCGGCATCAACAGCCCGAACGTCTCCTTCCTCTACTGCGCGCCGCACACGTTCCACCAGGGCAACGACTGCGACGGCATCATGGACAAGGCCGGCGACCTGCTGACCATGGTCCACGTCGCCGACGCCTACGACCACACCGCGTCGTCCGGGCTGCGCTACATCGTCAACCCGCCCGGCTCGCAGGTCACCGTGCACCAGCACCTCGACATCGGCCAGGGCGAGGTCGACTTCGACGCGTTCTTCCGCGGCCTCGAGCGCATCGGCTTCGACGGCATCGTCACCTCCTGCGTCTTCGCCTGGGAGGACCGCGCCCGCGAGTCGAGCGAGTACATGCGCGACACGATCCGCTCCTACCTCGACAAGTGGTCCACCCCGCCCACCCTCGTCTCCCCGTACGGCCGCTGAGCCGCACCCTCTTCCCGAGTTCCGCTGCCGCGCAGCCCGTTCCCCGAAGGACAAGCACCATGAGCACCCCGACCCGCATCACCCACCTCATCGACGGCCGGCCCTGGGCCGGCACCGCCGAGCGCACCTCGCCCGTCTTCAACCCGGCGACCGGCGAGCAGACCGGCGTCCTCGACCTCGCGTCGGCGGCCCTCGTCGACGACGCCGTCAAGAGCGCCAAGGCCGCCTGGGAGGAGTGGGCCGACGCGTCGCTCGCCAAGCGCGCCCAGGTGCTCTTCGCCTTCCGCGAGCTGCTCAACTCCCGCAAGGACGAGATCGGGGCCCTCATCACCGCCGAGCACGGCAAGGTCCTGTCCGACGCCGTCGGCGAGGTGACGCGCGGCCTCGAGGTCGCCGAGTTCGCCTGCGGCATCCCGCACCTGCTCAAGGGCGGCTTCAGCGAGAACGCCTCGACGAACGTCGACGTCTACTCGATCCGCCAGGCCGTCGGCGTCGTGGCCGTCATCTCGCCGTTCAACTTCCCGGCCATGGTGCCGCTGTGGTTCATCCCGATCGCCATCGCGTGCGGCAACGCCGTCGTGCTCAAGCCCTCGGAGAAGGACCCCTCGGCCGCGCTCGCGATCGCCGCCCTGTGGAAGGAGGCGGGCCTGCCCGACGGCATCATGCAGGTCGTCAACGGCGACAAGGAGGCCGTCGACGCGCTGCTGACCCACTCCGACGTCAAGTCGGTGTCGTTCGTCGGCTCGACGCCCATCGCCAAGTACGTGTACGAGACGGGCACGGCCCACGGCAAGCGGGTCCAGGCGCTCGGCGGCGCGAAGAACCACATGCTCGTGCTGCCCGACGCCGACCTCGACCTCGCCGCCGACGCTGCCGTCAACGCCGGTTTCGGCTCGGCGGGCGAGCGCTGCATGGCGATCAGCGCCCTGGTGGCCGTGGAGCCGATCGCCGACGAGCTGATCAGCAAGATCAAGGACCGCATGGGCAAGCTCGTCACCGGCGACGGCACGCGCGGCTGCGACATGGGCCCGCTCGTCACGAAGCAGCACCGCGACAAGGTCGCCGGGTACCTCGACTCCGGTGTGGCCGACGGGGCGACGCTCGTCGTCGACGGTCGCGAGAGCGACTTCGACTCCGACGGCGCGGGGTACTTCCTCGCGCCGACGCTCTTCGACAACGTCAAGCCCGGGATGTCGGTCTACGACGACGAGATCTTCGGCCCGGTGCTGTCGGTCGTGCGCGTGCACTCCTACGACGAGGGCCTCGAGCTCATCAACAGCAACCCGTACGGCAACGGCACGGCGATCTTCACCAACGACGGCGGGGCTGCCCGGAAGTTCCAGCGCAACGTCGAGGTCGGCATGGTCGGCGTCAACGTGCCGATCCCGGTGCCGGTGTCGTACTACTCCTTCGGCGGCTGGAAGAGCTCGCTGTTCGGCGACACGCACGCGCACGGCATCGAGGGCGTGCACTTCTTCACCCGCGGCAAGGTCGTGACGTCGCGCTGGCTCGACCCGAGCCACGGCGGCCTCAACCTGGGCTTCCCCCAGAACGACTGAGCCGCAAGGCCCTCCACCAGCCCTGGAAGGAAGACCGGACCGATGACGTTCCCCACGGCGCTGCCCGCGCCGCGCACCCCGGACCCGATGGACGCCGCGCCCCTGCGGTGGGGTGTCCTCGGGACGGGCTGGATCGCCGAGCGCTTCTGCGACGCGATGGCCCGGCACACGCGCCAGCGCGTGCTCGCCGTGGGCTCCCGGACGCGTCAGGGGGCCGACGCGTTCGCCGACAGCTTCGTGGCCCGGGCGGGCGACGCCGGCGGCGCCACGAACCCGTCGGGCGGCGTCGAGCGTCCGGCGACGTACGGCTCCTACGAGGCGCTCGTCGCCGACCCGGACGTCGACGTCGTCTACGTCGCGACGCCGCACCACCTGCACCTGCCGCACGCGCGGCTCGCGCTCGAGGCGGGCAA
>JAEWFB010000667.1 GCA_023389095.1 Actinomycetes bacterium | reverse complement strand
GCCGGGTTCTGGTCGGTGATCGTCTCGGCGTACTCGTGGCCCTCGACCATGGTGTAGCCGTCGGTCGTGCCGGCGCTGCCGGAGTTGACGAAGTTCTGGCCGCAGCTCGTGCCCTGGTCCATGACGTAGGGCATGTTGGTGAAGGCCACGTCGCCGACGGTCGAGGAGACGCTGACGTCGCCGTTCCAGTCGTGCCAGGCGCAGAAGCCGCCGGTCTTGTAGTTGTCGGGGTTGAGCCCCTTCGCGGACAGGACGACGTACTGAGCGTAGCGGTTGGAGGCGGCGGTCGTGTTGCCGAAGTGGCTCGCCGCCTTGACGGCCTCGGTGCCGAGCTGCGCGCCGGTGGCCGCCGAGGGCTCCGCGGCGCTGTTGTCGTACCAGACACCGGCGAAGGCCCCGCCGGTCGGGTAGCCGACGTGCGCCGTGCCCGAGCCGCACGAGGTGGCACCGGTCGCGACGCCCGAGCCGTCGCAGTACTGCGTCATGACGCCGGACCACTGCTCGCCGCCCGTGCCGAGGCCCTTGAACATCTGCTGGAGCCGTCCCGCGCCGCCCGCGGAGTCGCTGGAGAACGTGAGGTTTCCGTTGGCGTCGGTGCCCTGGGTCCCCCACTGGGTGCCCCAGAACACGAGGTACACCTTCGGCTTGCCGCTCGTGACGCCGATGCCGTCGACCGCGCCGCCGTAGGAGAGGGTCTGGATGCCCGTGGCGGCCGTGGACTGCGTCTGGGCCCACTGCTTCATGCGGGCGTTCGTCTCCTGCGTCGGCACGACACCGTGCCGATAGGGGTGACCCGTGCGGGGCGAGTAGGGGTTCGGCGCCGGCCGGTGGCCGCTGCCTGACGCCAGAGCACCCGCGGTCGGGGAGCCCGCGACGGCGGCGGCTGCGGCGAGCGCCAGGGCCGAGACGGCCACGCGGGCGAACCCGCGGCGGCGCGTGAGGTTGGACAGCATGTGGATCCTTTCGAAGGGTGTGACGAAGGACCCGAGCCGGGGCGGTGCGCAGGGTCGGCACGCGGCTCAGGGAACTGCCTCCGACCGGTCATCCGGGCGGCGCCTGAAATGTATGGGCGCCGGGAGCCCTTGCGGTTAAAGGGATTTCAAAGAACCCGTATCCGCGCGGCCATGACTTGGACGCGAGTTGGCCCGTCTGCACGGGCGCTGGGACCTCCCTGTGCGCCGGCCGTCCTCCGAGTGGGAGCGCGCCGGGTCCCCAGTGGGAGGACGCCACCCGGGTGGCCGCCGCGGCCCGGTGCCGCACCCTCCGGCCGTCTCACACTTTGGACAAAATGCTCGGACGTCCTAGTATCTAGCCATGCCAGCGACGAGGCTGATGCCCACCGACGACGCCGCCGACCTCATCGAGCTGACGCGGGAGATCTGCCGCAAGGACCTCGCCCCCCGGGTCGACGACGCCGAGCGCGCCCACGAGTTCCCCGAGCACACCTTCCGGACGCTGGGCCGGGCGGGACTGCTGTCGCTGCCCTACCCCGAGGAGTTCGGCGGGGCCGAGCAGCCCTACGAGGTGTACCTGCAGGTCGTCGAGGAGATCGCGGCGGTCTGGATGAGCGTCGCCGTCGGCGTCAGCGTCCACAGCCTCACCGCCTACCCCGTCGCGACCTACGGCACCGACGAGCAGAAGGCCACGCTGCTGACCGGCATGCTCTCGGGCGAGCAGCTCGGCGCGTACTGCCTGTCCGAGCCGCTGGCCGGCTCCGACATCGCCTCCATGACCACCCGCGCCACGCGCACCGACGGCGGCTGGACCCTCAAGGGCACCAAGGCGTGGATCAGCCACGCCGGCCACGCCGACTACTACACGACCTTCGCCCGGACGTCCGACGACGGTGGCAAGGGCCTGTCGACGTTCATCGTCCCGGCCGACGCGCCCGGGCTCACCTTCGCCGAGCCCGAGCGCAAGATGGGCCTGCACTGCGACCCCGTCGCGCAGGTCATGTTCGACGCCGTCCCCGTCGAGGCCGCCCGCCTCGTCGGCGCCGAGGGCGACGGCATGAAGATCGCCCTCTCGGCCCTCGATGCCGGCCGGCTCGGCATCGCCGCGGCCGCCACCGGCCTGGCACAGGCCGCCCTCGACGCCGCCGCCCGCTACGCGTCCGAGCGCCAGCAGTTCGGGCGCCCGATCGGCGACTTCCAGGGCCTCGCCTTCCTCCTCGCCGACATGGAGTCCTCGGTCACGAGCGCCCGCGCCACCTACCTGCACGCGGCCCGGCTCAAGGACGCCGGCCGCGCCTTCGGCAAGGAGGCCGCCGTCGCCAAGCTCGTCGCCACCGACGCGGCGATGAAGGTGACCACCGACGCCGTCCAGGTGCTCGGCGGCGCCGGCTACACCGAGGACTTCCCGCTCGAGCGCTACATGCGCGAGGCGAAGGTGACCCAGATCTTCGAGGGCACCAACCAGATCCAGCGCCTCGTCATCTCGCGGCAGCTGCTCAGCCAGGTCCGCTGACCGGCAACCTGACCCGCACGACACTCCCTTCCCTGACCCGAAAGGCCCTGCCATGCAGCTGAACTCCTCGACCGTCGCCCTCGTGACCGGCGGAGGCTCGGGCCTCGGTGGGGCGACCGTCCGGCGACTCGTGGCCGACGGCGCCAAGGCCGTCGTCATCGACCTCGAGGGCTCCACCGCGCCGGCGCTCGTCGACGAGCTCGGCTCCGAGCATGTCGAGTTCGTGCCGGCCGACGTGCGCGACGAGGCGCAGGTCCAGGCCGCCGTCGACCGCGCCACCTCGCTCGGCGAGCTGCGCATCGCAGTCAACTGCGCCGGCGTCGCCACCCCGGGCCGGGTCATCGGCCGGGGCGGTCCGCTCTCGCTCGACACGTTCCGCACGGTCGTCGACATCAACCTCGTCGGCTCGTTCAACGTGCTGCGCCTCGCCGCCGCCGCGATGCTCGGCAACGAGCCGCTCGACGGCGACCGTGGCGTCATCGTCAACACCGCGAGCATCGCCGCGTTCGACGGTCAGATCGGCCAGGCCGCCTACGCCGCGAGCAAGGGCGGCATCGTCGGGCTCACCCTCTCGGCTGCACGCGACCTCGCGGACAAGGCGATCCGCGTCATGACGATCGCCCCCGGCACCTTCGAGACGCCGATGCTCGCGGGCCTGCCCGGAGAGGTCAAGGAGATCCTCGAGAAGCAGGTGCCGCACCCCTCCCGCCTCGGCGACCCGGCCGAGTACGCCTCGCTCGTGCGCCACGTCGTCGACAACCCGATGCTCAACGGAGAGGTCATCCGCCTCGACGGCGCCCTGCGGATGCCCCCGCGCTGAGCCCGCGCCGTTCCGCGCCGTTCCGCGCCGTTCCGCGCCGTCCCGCGCCGTCCCGCGCCGTCCCGCACAATGGAGCGGTGGGCGAACCAGGTGGTGACCTCGTCGTCGCGCCGGGGCCCGGGCTGCGGCGCGGCCTCGTCATCCCGGCGGTCGAGCTCGTCGAGAGGTTCAGCCGCTCCTCCGGCCCGGGCGGCCAGGGCGTCAACACGACGGACAGCCGGGTCGAGCTGCTCTTCGAGCCCGGGTCGTCGAGCGCCCTGACACCGAGCCAGCGCGAGCGGGCTCTGGCCGCGCTCGCGGGGCGCCTCGTCGCCGGGCGCGTCTCGGTCGTCGCGTCCGAGCACCGGTCCCAGCTGCGCAACCGGGCGGCCGCGCGCGAGCGCCTCGAGGCCCTGCTGCGCGAGGCCCTCGCTCCCCCACCGCCCTCGCGCCGCGCCACGAAGCCGACGCGCGGCTCCCAGCAGCGGCGCCTCGCGGGCAAGAAGCGGCGGGGCGAGGTGAAGTCGGGCCGCGGTCGCGTGCGCCCCGACTGACCCGCTGGCGAACCTGGCCCCTCGACGGACGAGAGGGGGCGGGTCAGGCGTGCGGTGGGGGCAGGACGGTCGTGGCGACGACGGCGTCGACCTCGATCGGCCCGTACACGTGCGGGAACTGCTCACCGGTCCCCGGGTCGCCGACCTCGTAGACCACCCTCGACCCGAGGCGCGACTCGTCGACCTCGAGCAGGACGAGCGGCTCGGTGACGTCGCCGTAGAAGCGGCGCCGCACGACCGGCCACTGCTCGGCCGTCGACGCGTGGATGAAGCCCTCCTCCTCGAGGGACAGCTGCCGGGTCGACCACGTGTAGGCGCCGTCGCGTCGGGCCTGCTCCCAGTGGGACAGCTCGGCCAGGTGGTAGATCGTCACCGCCCCATCATGTCCCCCGCGGCCGGTGGGCGTGCCCGGCGGTCCGCCGGAGGGTGTCCACGTCGCGGACCGCGATGCGCCCCCGGAGCAGCTCGACGACACCGTCGGCCTCGAGGCGCCGCAGCACGCGGTTGGCTGTGGGGCGCGTGACGCCGGCCAGCTCGGCCAGGTCGCTCTGGTTGAGCGGGACGACGACCGGAACCGCATCCGGCACGGCCTCGTGCGACGGCGGCGAGTAGACCTCGCAGAGGCCCACCAGCCGTCGGACGACCCGCTGCTCCGCCGGCTGGTGCAGTGCCTCCATCAGGGCGTCGGTGAGCCGGGTGACGCGCGCCGCGAGCAGCCGCAGGAGCAGCCGGTTGACCTCCGGGTGTGCCGCGCAGAGCCGCTCGAACTCGGTGTAGGCGAGCGACATCGTCACGGTCGGCTCGATGGCCTCGACGGTCGCGGTGCGCCGGCCGTCGCGTCGGATCATCGCGAGCTCGCCGAACGTCTGTCCCGGGCCCATCACGGCGTAGGCGTGTACGTCACCCGACTCCGACGCGCGCCAGGCGACGACCCTGCCCTCGACGACGAAGTGCACCGTGTCTGCGAGATCGCCTTCGTGACAGACGATCTCACCCGCAGCGAACGTCCGCCGATGCATGCGGGCGAGCACCGCGCGGCGTTCGTCCGGTCCGAGGTCGGCGAGCAGGCCGGGAGCCGCGGTCATGTCCGTCGGGCCGCTGCCGCGTGCCGCCGGGCACACGCGTCGTGTCGCCGCGGGCACAGACCGACAGCCGCCGGGACGGGATCGTCGTGTCGGAGGACATCCGGAGGTCGAGGGGTCGCGAACCCCTCGCGGAGGCAGGAGGGCGACATGACGACCACGACCGCACGGCACGGGCACCCGGACCTGGCCCACCACCACCCGCGGGTCAGCCGGACGCGACGCGACGAGTGGACCTGGCGGTGCGAGTGCGGAGGAGCCTCCGCCCGGGCCGCCGTGACCCACCTCAGCTGGCGGCAGGCGTTCATCGGCGCCCTCATCCACTCGGCCTCGATCGCCCCCTGACCCGTCACCGCAGACCCTCGCCGAGGCGCACGGAAGCCGGTACCGGACGCGGTAGCGGTAGCGGCCGCAGGGAGGCGCGCGCCTCGGCGAGCAACGCCGACTCCGCCCGGTCGAACACCTCCTGGGCGGAGTCTGGCGTGTCGCCGATCGCCGTCATCCCGACCCGTCCGCACTCGGTGATCGAGCTGATCATGTGGAAGACGACCCCGGTCTGGCGCGAGTGGTCGAAGTGCAGGCCCGAGCACGCGACGAGGTCGAAGAGGTCCTCGATGCGCAGCCCCTTGAGCGCCGGGTCCTCGAGGTGGTCGGTGGCCACGAGGTGGCGCACCTGTCCCGAGGGCGTGACGAACCGGGCCTGGTCGTGCACGTACTCGCCGTCGGTGAGGAACTGGAGCGTGAGGAACGGATGCGTGGTGCCGCCCTTGCGCAGGTTGATCTCGATCGCGTGGGCCACCCAGGCGTCGCCGTGCCGCACGACGACGAAGTCGAGAGCGAAGCGTCCGAGCACGCCCTTGGCGGCCAGCACGCGGCCCACCCGCTCGGCGTCCCGGGTGATCGTCGTGGCGTAGGCGGGGTCGGCCGGGAAGCGCGCGCCGAGGTACAGCTGCCCCGTGGGCCCGCCGAGGATCTGGTCGTGGGTGGAGAGGATCTCGAGCTCGCCGAGCGGCGTGACCCGCAGCTGGACGCTGGGGCTGCGCACCTCGTCACCGACGACGCGCTCCTCGACGATGCCGCCGCGCTCGTCGAGACGCTGCAGGTACGCGTCGACGGGGATGCTCAGGTCCTCGAGCTGGAGCGCTCGCAGGCGGTCCCGCATCGCCGCCCTCCGCGGGTCCGGTGACCCCTCGCCCGTCGCGGCCGGGAGGTCACGGAGGTCGACGAGGGCGTTGCCCGAGCCGGACACCCCCTCGTTGAGCTTGACCATGGCCCACTGGGCCGAGGGCCGAGCTGCGTGGAGGTCGAGGAGGGCCTCGACCACGTCGTCGGTCGAGTGCAGGTCCTCGGCACCGTAGGGGTGCTGGACACCGGCCTCGGCGAAGACCCTCCGGCACCCGGTCTTCGTGCCCAGCGGGTACAGGCGCGGGTCGGCGGCGTACATCGGGATGCCGAGCAGCACCGACAGGTCACGCTCGCGCGTCGTGGTGTTGTACGGGACCAGGTGCGACCGTTCGAGGTCCGGCACGAGGGAGGCGATGTGGGCGAGCAGCCGAGGGCGGGCGAGCAGCTTGTCGGTGAGCGGAGTCGCGGAGGAGTCGCCGACGGAGACCAGCTCGAGGCGCGCCCGGGCGTGGCTCGGGATGACGCCGGGCAGCAGCGACAGGTAGTACTCGATGATGGCCTCGCTGACCGGCATCGAGGTCACGAAGACCATGCGGAGCCGGGGCTGGCGCAGGAGCAGCAGCAGGAAGAGGAGCCGCTCCTCGAGGGCCTGGTTCATCGCACCGGCCGACGGGCCGATCCGGTCGATGCTCATCGACGGCACGACGACGACCGACTCGCGCGGGTCGTCCTGACGGATGCGCCGCCAGACGTCGGGCAGCCGGGCCTGCAGCGCGTCGAACGCCTGCTCGACCGCGTCCTCGTCCAGGCCGGCCAGCGCGGCGGGTGCGGCGGTCGTCGTCGTCGGGATGGTCATGGTGTCGCCTCCTGCTCGAGGGTGCCGGCGCCCGCGGGCATCTCCCGGTCGCGGCCCGCGGACGTGGCTGTCCCGTCGGTGCGGCGCCCCGCCACGCCGACGACCTCGTGGATCTCGAGGGGCCGGGCGATCCCGCGCAGCTCGCGCAGGCCGAGGGACCGGGTCTCGAACCCGTCGTCGAGTCCGGCCAGGACGCGCGGGCTGACGAGGACCTGGCGCGCGGCCGCGGACGCGCAGAGGCGGGCCGCGACGTTGGTCACGGTGCCGATCGCTGCGTAGTCCCAGCGTCCCTCGAACCCGACGCGCCCCAGGGTGGCGTAGCCCTGGGCGATGCCGACGCCGAAGCCGAGGTCGTAGCCGCGTCGACGCCACGCGTCGGTGAGCGTGTCGACGCGGTCGCGCATCTCCAGGGCCATGAGCACGGCGCGCCGGGGCGCGTCGGCGCACGGCGGCGGGTCGTTGAAGAACACCATGAGGCCGTCGCCGGCGAAGTGCTCGAGCGTCCCCTCGTAGGCGAACACGAGCTCGCCGAGGGTGGCGTGGTAATCGCGCAGGACCGACATCGTCTCCTCCGGTTCGGCGGTCTCGGCGAACGCCGTGAAGCCGCGCAGGTCGGTGAAGACCGTCGTGATGTCGCGCCGGTGGCTCTCGAGGAACGACTCGTCGCCCGACTCGACGATGAGCCCGGCGATCTGCGGGGAGAGGAAGCGACGCAGGCGGCCGAGCCGCTCGAGGTCGCCCACCTGCGCGGCCACGCGCGACTCCAGCTCGGCGTTCCACCGCTCCAGCACCCGGGACTGCTCGAGGACGACGTCGTGCAGCCGCTTGACGCGGGCGAGCGACCGGACCCGGGCCAGCAGCTCGGCCGGGTCGAAGGGCTTGGTGATGAAGTCGTCGGCCCCGGCCTCGAGCGCCCGGACCCGCTGCTGGGCGCCGCTCGCGGTGACCATGACGACGGGCAGCAGGGCCGTGCGCGGGTCGGCCTTGATGCGGGCGCACGTCTCGTAGCCGTCGAGCCCCGGCATCAGCACGTCGAGCAGGACGACGTCGACCTCGGCCTGCGCCAGCGCCTCGAGCGCCGCGGCACCCGAGGACTCCGAGCGCACGACGAAGCCGCGTGGCTCGAGGACCGCGTGCATGATCTTGCGGTTCTGCTCGAGGTCGTCGACGACGAGCACCCGCACCCCTGTGAGGGGCTGCGTCAGGGCGTCCGGGGAGATACCCATCAGCGCTCCACGGCCTCGTCCCGACGCGGCAGGTGGCGTCGCACCTGTGCCGGGAACTCACGCACGCTGATCGGCTTCTCCAGGTAGCCCGAGAACCCGGAGGTGAGCACCCGCTCGCGGTCGCTGCGCATCGCGAAGGCGGTCAGGGCGACGACGGGGATGCGCGCGGTCGGCTCGTGGCCGCGCAGCTGCTCGAGTGCCGCGAAGCCGTCGATCCCGGGCAGTTGCAGGTCCATGAGGATGACGTCGGGCAGGGACGCCCGCGCCCGCTCGACGCCCTCCTCGCCCGTGGTGGCGACGACGACCGTGAACCCGGCGTACTCGAGCACGTCGCGGGCCAGCTTGAGGTTGCGTTCGTTGTCCTCGACGAGGAGCACGACGGGTGGGCGGGTCACGGCGAGTCCTCGTCTGCGTCGCCGGCCGAGGCGACGGCGGCCAGCCGGCGCGCCAGCCCCGGCAGGTCGAGGCCGGCCTTCTGTGCCACGAACTCGATCCGGCCCTCCAGGCGCGAACGGTCCTGCGGCGTCAGGGTCTTGGCGGTCAGCACCACGATCGGCGGCCCGTCCGAGTCGCGCTCGGGACGCAGCTCGTCGATGACGGCGAAGCCGTCGACCTGTGGCATGAGCAGGTCGATGACGACGACCGACGGCGCCACCTCGCGGACGACGTCGGCGGCCTCCCGGCCGCCCGCACACGTGTGGACCTCCCACCCGAGCGGCTCGAGCGTGCTGCGCACCAGCTTGAGGGCGAGGGGGTCGTCGTCGACGACGACGACGCTGAGTCGCGGCCCCGCCGCCCCGTCGTCCTGCCGCCGGTGCGGCAGGACGCGCGAGACGGCCGCCAGCAGGTGCTCGCCGCTCACGGGCTTCACGAGGTACTCCGTGGCCCCGAGCGCGAAACCCCGTCCACGCTCGGGCTCGACGCTGACGATGACGACTGGGACCGAGGCCGTCGCCGGGTCCGACTTCAGCTCGGTGAGGACCTCCCACCCATTCATCCCCGGCAGGTGGATGTCGAGGACCACGGCCACCGGCAGCTCCGAGCGGACGAGCGCGAGCCCCTCCTCTCCCGTCGCCGCCCCGAGCGCGCGCAGCCCGGCGACCCGCAGGTGCAACCCGACGAGCTCGGCCGACCGGGCGTCGTCCTCGATGACGACGACCGCGGGGCCCGACCCGGACTCGTCCACCTCGGCCCACCGGTCCTGCCCGGACGCCACCATGGGTGAGCGCTGCGGCAGGGAGACGCCGAACGTGCTGCCCTCGCCGGGCGCGCTCGACAGCCAGAGCCGGTCACCGTGCAGCTCGATGATCCGGCGGCTCAGGGTGAGGCCGAGCCCGGTGCCCTCGCTCGTCGACGCCGACCGCTCGCCCTGCTGGAAGGAGTCGAAGATCCGCTCCTGGTCGGCGGGGTCGATCCCGATCCCGTTGTCCGTGACGGTCACGAGGACGTCGTCGCCGTCACGCCAGGAGCGCACGTCGACGCGTCCGCCGTCGGGCGTGAACTTCACCGCGTTGCTGAGCAGGTTGAGCAGCACCTGCTTGAGCCGCAGCTCGTCGGCCGTCACGGCCCCCAACGCGCCCTCGGTGTCGAGCGTCAGCTCGATCCCGTGCAGCGTCGCACGCTCACGGACGAGCGAGAGCGCTTGCGCGAGAACGTCCTCCATGGGGAAGGTCGTGAGATCGAGCTCCATGCGACCGGCCTCGATCTTCGACAGGTCGAGGATGTCGCCGAGGAGCGCCAGCAGGTGACGACCGGCCGAGTGGATGTCGTGGAGGTAGTCCTCCTGGCGGTCGTTGAGGTCGCCGAACATCCGCTCGAGCAGCACCTCGGAGAACCCGATGACGGCGTTGAGCGGCGTACGCAGCTCGTGCGACATGCTCGCGAGGAACTCCGACTTGTGCCGGCTGGCCTCGGCGAGCTCGACGCTCTGCTGTTCGAGCTGCTGGTAGAGCCGGGCGTTCGTCAGCGCCACGGCCGACTGGTTGGCGAAGGTGGCCAGCAGCTCGCACGTCTCGGCGCCGAAGCTGCCCGGTGACTTGCGCCGGACGACGAGTGCCCCGACGACACGGTCCGCACGCGTCAGCGGGATGGCCACGAGAGAGCGCCAGCCCGAGCCGTGCAGCACGGCGAGGTGGGCGTCGAGGGGCTGTGGGACCGCGTCGAGGTCGGGGATCTGGAGCACCTCGCCCGTCCGGGCGGCACGCCCGACCCACGTCCGGTCGATGTGGATCTCGGCGCCCCGGAGCGCCGCGACCACCGCGGGGCTCGTCCCCGCGACCGTGCGGACGCCGAACAGGCCGGTGTCCTCGTCGAACTCCATGAGCGACCCGCCGTCGGTCCCCGACAGCTCCACGGCCCGGGAGACGATGAGGGCCAGGATCTCGTCGGGGACGAGGGTCGAGCTGATCGCGGCGCCCACCTCGGCCAGGGCCTCCAGCTGGTCGACCTTGCGGGCCAGCTCGGCCGACCGGCTCTCGACCGCCGCGAAGAGCTCGACGTGCCGCAGCGCGAGGGCCGCCTGCTCGGCGAAGGTGGTCAGCAGCTCTTCGGCTCGTTCGTCGAACGGGTCGACCTCGGTGCGCCAGACGTTGAGGGCACCGACGACCTCGTCGCCGACGATCATCGGGGCGCCCATCATGGTCCGGTAGCCGCCGGCCCGCTGGAAGTCGGTGCGGCCGTAGCCCGGGTCGGCGAGGACGTCGTCGATGCGGTGGACGGCCCGGTCCATCGTGACGCGCCCGACGAGGGTGGCCCGGTCCCGCGCGATGGGGTGCTCGGCCACGAGGGCGACGAACTCGGGTGTCAGTCCACTCGACCGGGCCAGCACGAAGGAGTCCCCGTCCACGAGGTAGATCTGGGCCACCTGCGCGCCGAGCAGCCGCCGGGCGTTCTCGACCACGGCGTCGAAGACCCGGTCCCGACCGGGCCGTCCCGTGTGCGTGGCGCTCGTCAGGACCCGGAGGATCTCGCTCGTGGCCCGGAACTGCTGCCCGGCCTTCTGCAGGCGAGCCTCGAGGTCGGCCCGGTCACGGTTGATCGCGTCGTCGTTGCGTTGCTCGAGTTCGGCCATCGAGCCCCCAGTACCGCCGGCGTGGGTCGCCGTGGTGGAAGGGCGACCTCCCAGCAGTCTCCTCCTCGCGCGTGCACCGCGGGACGGAACGCAGGGCGGTGGTGGTTTTGTGGCAGTTCGTGGTGACCCACGGCAATCCTGTGGGCGCGGGCTGTTGTGTTCCGGGACGGGGCGTGCGAGGGTCGGGACAGAGCGGTCCAGCCAAAAGGCCGACTCGTGCCCACCTTGATCGGACGAGTCATGGCGCCTATCGCCGACCGGTCCACCCCTCCCCTCTCTCACGGCACTCCCGTCGGTCTGCGCACCGAACCCGGCGGCCGCCACCCCGCGCACACCGATCGCGACGCGGTCACCGCGTCCCTCTTCGGCGAGCTCGCCCGAGCGCGGACCCCGGCATCCCACGACGCCGTCGTCGAACGCATCTGCGTCCTCTACCTCGACCTGTGCACGACGCTCGCGGGCCGGTACTCGGGGCGCGGCGTCGAGCAGGACGACCTCGTGCAGGTCGCCCGCCTCGCGCTCGTCGGCGCCGTGGGGCGCTACCGTCCCGGCGGCGGCCCGTCCTTCGCGGCGTTCGCCGTGCCGACGATCACCGGCGAACTCAAGCGCCACTTCCGCGACAAGGCCTGGCTCGTGCGTCCGCCCCGCCGGCTCCAGGAGCTGAGGGCCGACGCCACCGCCGAGCGCGAGCGCCTCGAGCAGGACCTCGGGCGCCCCGTGACGGACGCCGAGCTGGCGCAGTCGCTGTCGAGCACGGCCGCCGACGTCCGCGAGGCCGTGGCGACGGGCCGGTACTTCCACGCCGACCCGCTCGAGCAGCGGGTGCGCGACGACGACGACAGGTCCGTCGAGCGCGGGATCGCCTGTGCCGACGTCGATCTCGACGGCGCAGACGACCGCGTCATGATCGGCGAGGCCGTGCGGCACCTGTCGAGGGCCGACCGCGACCTCCTCCACCGGCGGTTCGTCGACGACCCGAGCCAGCGTGAGATCGGCGAGGCCCTCGGCGTCAGCCAGATGCAGGTGTCCCGCTCGCTCCGACGCGTCCTCGAGTCACTGCGCGAACGCATCGCGTGAACCGCCCGACCTGACCCGGACGCCGGGGCCCCCGGCGTGCCATCGTGGCGGCATGCAGCGGCGCGCCGACGGTCCACCCCGCCCCGAGGGGGCGGTCGTCCGCGACCGGACCCGGGGGTCGGCCACCGCGCAGCGGCGGCTGGTGGCGCTCGTGCAGGTGCTCGGCCTGGCGGTCTGGTTCTCGGCCACGGCGATCGCGCCGAGCCTGCGGACCGAGTGGGGCCTGTCGACGACCGCGGCGGTGTGGCTCACGGCGTCCGTGCAGGTCGGCTTCGCCGTGGGTGCGGTCACCTCGAGCACGCTCGGGCTCGCCGACCGGGTGCGCCCCCACCGGCTCATGGCGGCGAGCGCCCTCGGGGCCGCCGCCTGCACCGCGCTGCTCGCGCTCGCCGCGCACGGACCCGGCGCCGCGGTCCCCCTGCGCGCCCTGACCGGGTTCTTCCTCGCGGGCGTGTACCCCGTCGGGATGAAGCTCACCGCCTCGTGGGTCGGCCCTGAGGGGCGCGGTCGCGCCTTCGGCGTGCTCATCGGCGCCCTGACGCTGGGGTCGGCGATGCCGCACCTCGTCGCGAGCGTCGGTCCGCTGCCGTGGCGCGGCGTCATGCTCGTCGCGTCGGCGATCACCCTCGTCGCCGCCGGCATCGCCTGGACGCTGGTGCGCCCGGGACCCCTGCTCGGCACGGCGGCCCGACCCCACGCCCGGTATGCCCTGGAGGTGTTCCGCGAGCGTCGCCCCCGCCTGGCCAACCTCGGCTACTTCGGGCACATGTGGGAGCTGTACGCCTTCTGGACGTGGCTGTCCGCCTTCCTCCTCGCCGGGCGCGAGGCGGCCGGCCGGGGCGGACCGGGGCCCGCCGTCAGCCTGCTCACCTTCGCCGTCATCGGGATCGCCGGCGCGGCGGGCGCGCTCCTGGGCGGTGTCCTCGCCGACCGGCGGGGGCGGTCGTTCGCCGCGACGTCGGCCCTGGTCGTCAGCGGCGCCTGCTGCCTCGCCTCGCCGTGGGCGTTCACGTGGCCGCAACCGGCTCTCGTGCCCTTCCTCGCGGTGTGGGGCGCCGCCGTCATCGCCGACTCCGGGGTGTTCTCGACCGCGCTGAGCGAGAGCGTGGACCAACGCTTCGTCGGGACGGCCCTGACGGTGCAGACGGCGATCGGGTTCGCGCTCACCGTCGTGACGATCCAGCTGGCCGCCGTGCTGGCCGCCCACGTCGGGTGGCAGTTCGCCTTCCTCCTGCTCGCCCCCGGACCTCTTGCCGGAGCGGTCGCGATGTGGCGGTTCGGCCGCAGCCGCGAGGACCACGCCGGCGGCGCGTCCTCCGTCACTGCTCAGCGGGAGTGAGCAGTGACGGAGGACTGCTGGCCTCCTTCCCGCCACGCGCCCACGGGATGTCCGTCAGAGGCGTCGCGCGACGAGCAGGTTGTCGACGAGGTCGCCCTGCTGACCGTCGGGTCCGGTGCCGCGTCGGGAGATCCGTTCGCTGCGCTCGACGACCCAGCGGTCACCGAGGTCGATGCCCTCGAGCGTCTGCTCCGCCGTGGGGAACTCGTGGCCGTGGTCCGGCCCGGCCCAGGAGGGCGCCGCGGCGTGGTCGACGACGAGGAGCCAGCCGCCGGGGCTCAGGGTCCGCGAGGCCCGGTGCAGCACCGCGTCGCGGTCGAGGTCGAGCGGGGTCTGGAAGAAGCACGCGGTGACCAGGTCGAAGGGCCCCTGCGGCATCGAGGCGGCCAGGTCGTGCCGTTGCGTGGTGACACCGTCGGCGACGCCACGCGCCGTCGCGAGAGCGTCGATACGTCCGAGGGCGGTGGCCGAGACGTCGACGGCCGTCACCGACCAGCCCCGCGCCGCGAGCCACACCGCGTCGCCGCCGTGCCCGGCGCCGAGGTCGAGGGCCGGGGCGCCCGGCCGGGGCGGCACGACCGCGTGCTCCTCGACGAGCCGGACGAGGGACGCGTTGGGACGGGTCCCCCAGTCGTCGGCGAGGCCGCCGTAGTGCTGCTCCCAGAACTGCTCCGGGTCGCCGGGGCGGTCGGCATGCCGGTCGGGGTGCCGGTCGGGGTGCCGGTCGGGGTGGTGGCCACTGCGGCCCGGGTGGTGCTGGTGCGCGTCGCTCGTCATGACCCGATGGTGATCCGCGATGCGTAAACTCTGCAAGTGATCTTGCAGGAACAGCAAGCCCCGGAGCATCCTGACGGCATGGACGAGACCCCGACCGCACCCGACGACATCGACGCGGCCCTCGATGCCGTGGCCCCGCGCCTGCGACACCTGCGCACCCAGCGCAGCCGGACGCTCGCCGACGTGTCGGCCGAGACCGGCATCGGCGTCAGCACCCTGTCGCGCCTCGAGTCCGGGCTGCGCCGACCGACGCTCGACCTGCTGCTCCCCCTCGCCCGCACCTACCGCGTGCCGCTCGACGACCTCGTCGGGGCCCCGCCGTCCGGCGACCCACGCGTCCACCCGAGGCCCGTGCGCCGGGGCGGGATGGTCTTCATCCCGCTGACTCGCAGCGCCGGCGGCATCCAGGCGTTCAAGATGGTCCTGCCCGGCCGGCGTCGCACCGCGCCCCAGCAGCAGCGCCACGACGGCTTCGAGTGGGTCTACGTGCTCGGGGGCAGCCTCGAGCTGCGGCTCGGCGAGACCGTCACCGTGCTCGAGGAGGGCGAGGCCGCCGAGTTCGAGACCCGCACGCCCCACTCGATGCGCAGCGCCACCGAGCACCCGGTGGAGCTGCTGTCGCTCTTCAGCCCGCAGGGCGAGCAGATCCACCTGCGCGACGCGTGACGGCGGCATCGGCCACGACGCCCCGCACGACGACTCCCGAGCAGCGGTCACGGGCGGCAGCCCGCCTGGGCTCCGGACGACGACCACGATCCGCCCCGACCGGTAGTGCCGTGCGGGGCGACGACGTCCGAGCGGGCATGGTGGTCGTCATCGTGAACCCGGCCGGGCCCGAGGCACGCTCAGGGCTCAGGCGGTGCGGTCGGCCTCGGCGGCGCGGCGGACCACCGCGACGAGCACGTCGTCGAGCTCCTCCGGCACCGTGAGCAGGT
>JAEWFB010000666.1 GCA_023389095.1 Actinomycetes bacterium | reverse complement strand
CCGTCGACCCGTCGGCGCATTCGGCCGAGGCGGGGGAGCGGGCCCTGGCCGACCTCGTCCACAACGCCGTGTCGCACGTCGCGCCCCGCCCCGAGCGTCGCGCCGCCGCCACGAAGCACCCGCTCGTCGAGACCGACGCGTGGGCCTGCCTCAAGGCCGCCGTCACCGACCTGCGCGCGCTGCAGGCCTCCGACGGCTCGGTGCCCGACACCGCCGACCACGCGGCCGCCGCCGCGCACGTCGGGCGCGTCGTCACCGGCATCCAGGGCCTCGCCCCGCACCTGCCGCACGACGCCGACTACCTCGAGGCGCTCGTCAAGGACTTCGGCCGCTGGGCCGACGGCGGCTTCGAGGTGCCCGACTTCTACGACTCGCTCGTCGCGTTCGCGCCGGCGCAGCACCGGCAGGACGGCCTGCCGCACCTCGTCGTCTTCCCGATGTACACCCAGAACGGCAACCCGCACCGCCAGGTCGAGGCCGTCCTGCTCGAGGTGATCTGGCCCGACTTCGTCGCCGACCTCGAGGGCGGCGACTACTCCAACGCGCTCTTCCTGCCGATCCGGTTCCTCGACTTCACCGAGGGCTACGACACGAACTCGGCCGTCCTCTTCCCCGAGACCGTCGCGATGCGCGAGGTGCCGGCGTTCACCTGGGGCGGCATCTTCGCCGACCGCGAGGCCGCGCGCTTCCGCCGCGTCATCTCCGAGTCCGCGTCGGTGACCCGCCTGTCGCTGCCGCCGGACGCCGCACGCCTGCTCGCCGACCAGCAGCTGGCCGAGCACACGTTCGTCATGTGGGACCTCATCCACGACCGCACCCACATGCACGGCGACCTGCCGTTCGACCCGTTCATGATCAAGCAGCGGATGCCGTACTTCCTCTACTCGCTCGAGGAGCTGCGCTGCGACCTCACGGCCTTCCGCGAGGCCGTCGCCCTCGAGACGCAGGGTCACCCGTACGCGCGCCTCGTGCAGTACGCGGTGCTCTTCGACCGGATCTTCCGCTTCGCCATCACCGGCGACCGCACCCGCAACTACGACGGCCTCGGTGGCCAGCTGCTCTTCGCGTGGTTGCACCAGAAGGGCGTCCTGCACTGGACCGACAACCGCCTCACCATCGAGTGGGAGAACGTCGCGGAGCCGGTGCTCGAGCTCGGCCGCGCCGTCGAGGACCTCTACTGGCGCTCCATCGACCGGCCCAAGGTCGCGCACTGGCTCGCCGCCTACGACCTCGTCGCCGGGGTGCTGACGCCGCACCCGCGCTCGGCCTGGGCGCGCCACCGCGACGGCGACCTCACGGCGCTGCCGCTCGACGGCCCGCCGAAGGGCCTGACCGACCAGGTGCTGCCCGACGAGTTCCCGCTGTCGATGTTCTACGAGGCGCTCGCCAAGAAGATGAAGGGCGTCGTCGAGTCGACGTCCGGCATCACCGGGGCGAGCGCGTGACGACCGAGGGCCGGCGGGTCGTCGTCGTCACGGGAGCCACCGGGGGGACCGGTCGCGCGACGTGCGTCGCGCTGGTCGAGCGGGGCGAGCGCGTCGTCGCCGTGGGTCGCGACGACGCCTCGCTCGCCGCCCTGGCCGCCGAGGTCGGGTCGGACCTGCTGGCGACCCGGGTGTGCGACCTGCTCGACGGCGACGCCGTGCGGGCGCTCGCCACCGAGCTCGTCGACACCTTCGGCGGCGTCGACGCGCTCTTCCACCTCGTCGGCGGCTGGCGCGGGGGAAAGCTCTTCACCGAGTCCACCGACGACGACTGGGCCTGGCTGTCGGGCAACCTCGTCGACACGCTGCGGCACACGACGCTCGCGCTGCACGACGCGCTCGTCGCGTCGGGTCACGGACGCGTCGCGATCGTCAGCGCGGCCGCCGCGTCGACGCCGACCGCGGGCAACGCCGCGTACGCCGCCGCCAAGGCGGCGGCCGAGACGTGGCTCGCCTCACTCGCCGACTCGTTCGCCTCCGACGAGGTGACCCCCGGCTCGGCGGCGACCACCGGTGTGGTGAAGTGGATCGGCGAGGGTCGTACCGCGACCCGACCCGCCGAGTTGGCTGCATGGCTCGTGAGCCTCCTCGACGGCGATGCCGCCGCCCTCAACGGGACGCGCGCCGAGCTGTGGCCGGGCGCCGACCACGCCTGAGCCAGAACGCCTTCCGCCGCCCCCGCGGCAGACACCTGACCCGCGACCAACCTGTGACGAAGAGGACCGCGTGACCACCCTGCACGACACCGCGAAGCGCGGCTTCGCCTCGGACAACTACGCCGGCCTGCACCCCGAGGTGCTCGCCGCGCTCGCCGCCGCCAACGGGGGCCACGAGATCGCCTACGGCGAGGACGCGTACACCGCGCGCCTCCAGGAGGTCGTCGCCGGCCACGTCGGCACGGCCGCCACGACCTGGCCGGTGTTCAACGGCACCGGTGCCAACGTCGTAGCACTGCAGGCGCTGCTGCCGCGGTGGGGCGCCGTCGTGTGCGCCGAGACCGCGCACATCAACACCGACGAGAACGGGGCGCCCGAGCGGATGGGCGGCATCAAGCTGCTCACCGTCCCGACGCCCGACGGCAAGCTGACCCCCGAGCTCATCGACCGGCAGGCCTGGGGCTTCGGCGACGAGCACCGCGCCCAGCCGCTCGTCGTGTCGATCACCCAGACCACCGAGCTCGGCACGTGCTACACGCCCGAGGAGGTCCGGGCGATCACCGAGCACGCCCACTCGCTCGGCATGCGCGTCCACCTCGACGGTGCCCGCATCGCCAACGCGGCGGCCACCCTCGGAACCGACCTGTCCGCCTTCACCGGTGACGCCGGCGTCGACGTGCTCAGCCTCGGCGGCACGAAGAACGGCGCGCTCGCGGCCGAGGCCGTCGTCGTCGTGGACCCCGAGCTCGCGGCCGACCCGGCGCTCGGCCTCGTCCACGTGCGCAAGCTGTCGATGCAGCTCGCCTCCAAGATGCGCTTCGTGTCGGCGCAGCTGCTCGCCCTGTACGACGGCGACCTGTGGCAGCGCTCGGCCTCGCACGCCAACGCGATGGCCACCCGCCTCGCCGCCGGCGTCGAGCCGCTCGAGGGCGTCGCGATCCAGCGGCCCGTCGAGGCCAATGCCGTCTTCGCCGTGCTGGACCGCGACGTGGCGAACGCCCTGCGCGAGCGGTTCCGCTTCTACGACTGGGACCCGGCCACGGGCGAGGTGCGCTGGATGTGCTCGTGGGACACGACCGAGGCCGACGTCGACGCGTTCGTCGCCGAGCTGACCCGTCTGCTGCACGCCTGAGCCGAGCGGCCAGGGGCGAGCACGCGGTCGGTCCGGCACCGGCTGACGGTGCCGTCTGGGAGGCTGCGCGGATGGATGCAGCGCGAGTGCCGGCCGACCACGACATCCCCGGCGGGTACGCGTCGGTCCGCGAGGCGTACGACACCGTCGCGGGCGACTACGCCGCCTACTTCCCCGACACCTGGGCCGAGACCTCGCTCGACCTCGCCATGGTCGACGCCTTCGTCGCCGCGGTCGGTCCGGGGGGCGAGGTGCTCGATGCCGGCTGCGGCGCCGGGCGGATGAGCCGCTACCTCGCCGACCGCGGCCTGCGCCCGCAGGGGCTCGACCTGTCGCCCGGGATGGTGGCCATGGCCCGCCGCGACCACCCGGACCTGACGTTCGGGGTCGCCTCGCTCGACGCGCTCCCGCTGCCCGACGCGTCGGTCGACGGCGTGCTGCTCTGGTACTCGGTCATCCACACCCCGCCGTCCGGGCTGCGGCGGCTGCTCGCCGAGGCCGTCCGGGTCACGCGCGCGGGCGGGACCGTGCTCGTGGCCAGCCAGTCGGGCGACGGTGTCCGCGACGTGGCCCCGAGCTACCGCCGGTTCGGCCACGACATCGTCCTCGAGCGCCACCTGCACACGGCCGACGACCTCGCCGGCGGGCTCGAAGCCGCCGGAGCCGTCGAGGTGGCCCGGCTCGTGCGGCGTGCCACCGGCACCGAGCGCGACGACCAGGCGGCCGTCCTCGCCCGACGCGCCTGAGTCGACCCGCCGACACGACTCGACTCGACTCGACCAGCCCCACACGACAAGGGTGGCCGCCCCCTGGGGGACGGCCACCCTTGTCGTGCAAGCGTGTTCGGGCTCTCGCCCGGCGGCGGTCAGGCCGTGACGGTCGTGTAGCGCAGGTACGGCTTGACCTCCTCGACGGCGTCGGCGCCGAAGCGCTCACGCGCGTCCGCGGTCGACAGCGTCGGGGCGACGATGACGCGCTGGCCCTCGCGCCAGTCGGCCGGCGTCGAGAAGGGGCCGCTGTCGGTCAGCTGGAGCGCGTCGACGGCGCGGACGATCTCGTCGAAGTTGCGCCCGACGCTCTTGGGGTAGGTGAGGCTGAGGCGCACCTTGTTGGCCGGGTCGACGACGAAGACGGAACGCACGCTGGAGGTGTCGCCCTCGCCGGGGTGGATCATGCCGTAGAGCTCGGAGACGGAACGGTCCTCGTCGCCGATGATCGGGTAGGCGACGGAGGACCCGCCGACCTCCTCGATGTCGCCCTTCCACTCGTCGTGCTTGTCGGTCGGGTCGACCGAGACGGCGAGCACCTTGACGTTGCGCTTGGACCACTCGTCCTCGAGCGCGGCGACGCGGCCGAGCTCGGTGGTGCACACCGGTGTGAAGTCGGCCGGGTGGCTGAACAGGACGGCCCAGCTGCCGTCCTTCCAGTCGTGGAAGCTGATCTGGCCCTCGGTGGTGTCGGCGGTGAAGTCGGGGGCGACGTCGCCCAGTCGCGGTGATGCCATGGCTCGTCCTCTCGCGGTCGGGCGCACTGCACGCCCCGGATTGCCAGCCATTGTCATCACGAAACCATGCGTCGCGTTATGGGTGTCCAAATGTTGTGACGCTGGACGGTCCGGGGGGCGACTCAGCGGGGCTCGAGGTCGACGACGACGGGCAGGTGGTCGGACGGCACCGGGTCGAGGCCGGTCACGTCGACGACCCGGGCGTCCGTCGAGACGAGGTCGGGGGTCGTCAGGACCCAGTCGATGAGCGGGCCGCCGGGCCGTGCGGCCCCGAGGCCGGGGAAGGTGCCGGGCGTCGCGTCGGTGACGTGCGGCTCGACGGCGTCGACGAGTCCGGCCTGGATCAGCTCGGTGTACGGGTCCGACGAGCGGGCCGGCGCGTTGAAGTCGCCGAGCACGACGCTCGGGTCGTGGCCGAGGCTGCCGCCGAGCAGGCGTGCCCCCTCGAGGCGGGCCTGCTCGCTGACGTGGTCGAGGTGGGCGTTGACGAACGTGTACGCGGTGCCGTCGCCCGCGTCGCGCAGCCGGACCGTCGTGGCCGTGCGCGGGAACGCCGCACCCCACGCCGTCGAACCCGGCACGTCGGTGCGCTCCGAGAGCCACCACGTGCGCCACGACAGCAGGTCGAACCGGGCCGTGTCGTAGATGACCGCCGTGAACTCGTCGTTGCGGGCTCCGAGCCGGCCCTCGCCGAGCCAGCCGTACCGGCTCGGCAGGTGCGCGGCGAGGTCGTCGAGCATCCGGGCCGAGGCCTCCTGCGTGCCGAGCAGGTGCGGCGCCTGCTCCTGCACGACCCCCACGACACCGGCGAGGCGGTCGGGCCAGTGCGGCGGCTCGAGGGCGGTCTCGGTGCGCAGGTTCCACGTCATGACACGCATCGTTCGATCCTGCCCCACGTGGCGTGCCCGCGACAGGCCTGCCGCGTCACGGTGAATGGTCACCGGCCGGGTCCGGGCTGTGGGATGCTCACGCCCCGTGAGCCCTTCCTCGAACGGCGATGACCCGACGCCGTCCTCGCCCTACCAGCTGCCGCCCCCCGTCGCGAGCGACCCCCAGGTCCCGCCGCCGGCGCCCGTCGGGTCGCCCTTCACGGCCCCCGGTCCCGCTCCCGACGCGTCATGGGGCGGGCAGCCGTACCCCGGCCCGACGAGCGGCGACGCACCCGGTGGCCCGGGGGCCCACCCGACCTTTCCCGGTGCGCCCACGTCGCCGCCGGCGTCCTTCCCCGTCGCGGTCCCGGGTCAGGACCAGCGCGAGCACCGCCCCGGGACGAACGGCCTGGCCATCGCGGCGCTCTGCTGCGGCATCGCGGGCTTCGTGCCGTTCGCCTCCGTCGTCGCGATCATCCTCGGCATCGTGGCGCTGAACCAGCTGAAGCGCGTCGTCCAGGCCGGCCGTGGCATGGCCGTCGCGGGCATCGTCCTCGGTGCCCTGTGGATCCTCGGCTTCGCGGCCCTCGTGGTGTTCGCCGTCGCCACCGACTCGAGCGGCTCGGGCGGGACGGGCGGCTCGGGTGGCTCGACCCAGGTCGCCTCGGGAGGTCGCGACGTGACGGTCGACGAGCTCAAGGCGGGCGACTGCTTCGACGGCGGCGCGACCGCCGACAACCAGGACGTCGGCGACGTCACCGTGGTGCCGTGCACCACCGCCCACACCAGCCAAGTCATCACGAGCTTCGAGCTGCCGGCGGGCCGCTACCCGGGCAAGGACAAGGTCATCGACGCCGCGGGCAACGGGTGTGGCGACAAGGCGGACCCGCTCGTCCGGGAGGACCGGATGCACGAGGTCGAGCCGTCGTTCATCTACCCCTCCGACGCGTGGTCGTGGTCGCGGAGCCGGACCATCCTGTGCACCGTCGACGCCACGTCGGGGAAGGTCACCGGCAGCGTCCTCCGGTAGTCGCCCCCGGCCGGTCGCGATCCGGCCCGTGGGGCGGCATCGTGTGGCAGGCTCCCGGCTCGTGAGCCCTTCGTCGCCGAACGAGGAGGACACCACCTCCTCGCGCTCGCCCCAGCTGCCGCCGCCTCCGGCGTCCGGCACTCCGGGCGCGCCCGTTCCGTCCGCCGCCCACCCGGCCTACCCCGCCGACCCGGCCTACCCCGCCTACCCGGCCGCGCCCACCCTGGCTGCGGGCCCCGACGACCGCGAGTACCGGCCTGGCACCAACGGTCTGGCCATCGCAGCCCTGTGCTGCGGCATCGCCGGGCTCATGCCCGTGGCCGCCGTCGTCGGCATCGTCCTCGGCTTCGTCGCCCTCGGGCAGCTGCGCCGCGTCGTCCAGAACGGACGCGGCATGGCCATCGCCGGCATCGTCCTCGGCTCGCTGTGGCTCGTGGCGATCGTCGGTGGGGTCGCGGCGTTCAGCGCGTTCGGCCCCACGCGGTCCGGGTCGAGCGGCTTCGCCGACGACGAGGTCTTCGACACGTCCAGGCACGTGACCGTCAACAACCTCGAGATCGGCGACTGCTTCGACGGGTTGCCGGCCGGCGACGGCACCGGGCAGGTGGGAGTGCTGGCGCGGCGGTCGTGCGCCGAGACGCACGAGGGCCAGATGGCTGCGTCGGTGACGCTCTCCGGTGCGTGGCCGGGTCGTGACACGGCGGTCGAAGCAGCCGGCAGCGCGTGCTCCGACGCGCTGGCCGGCGTGGTGCGCCCGTCCGACCTCGCCTCGCTCGACGTCGTGTTCGTCGGTCCGACGACCGAGTCGGCCTGGCAGTACGACCCCGGCGTCGTCTGCGTCGTCTGCGTCGTGCAGGCGTCGGTCGGCAGCCTCGACCACAGCGTCGTCATCGGGCACTGACTGCCCGGAGGCGCGACGAGGCCCCCTCCCGCACGGAAGGGGGCCTCGTCGTCAGTGGAGGAGCTCAGCGAGCCTGGGCTCAGCGAGCCTCCTCGCCACGGATGAACGCCTCGAGCTTGGCGCGGCCGACCGTGTCCTCGCGCTGCTCCGGCGGGGACTTCATGAGGTAGGACGACGCCGACAGGAGGGCGCCGCCGATGCCGCGGTCCTTGGCGATCTTCGCCGCGCGGATGGCGTCGATGATGATGCCGGCCGAGTTGGGGGAGTCCCACACCTCGAGCTTGTACTCGAGGTTCAGCGGCACGTCGCCGAAGGCGCGGCCCTCGAGGCGGACGTAGGCCCACTTGCGGTCGTCGAGCC
>JAEWFB010000431.1 GCA_023389095.1 Actinomycetes bacterium | reverse complement strand
CGCGTCCGACGCGTCCGGCACGCCCGTCGTGCTCGTCCACGGCCTCGGCGGCTCGCACCTCAACTGGGTGCACGTCGGGCCGGCGCTCGCGGCCGGTCGGCGCGTCGTCGCCCTCGACCTGCCCGGCTTCGGGCTGACCCCGTCCGGTGGCCGCTCGACGAGCGTCCAGGCCAACGCGGGCGTCCTCGGGCGGTTCCTCGACGAGGTCGTCGGGGCTCCGGCGGTCCTCGTCGGCAACTCGATGGGCGGCATGGTCTCCCTGCTGGTCGCCGACCGCTCGCCCGAGCGGGTCGCGGGCCTCGTGCTCGTCGACCCGGCCCTCCCGGCGCCGCGCCAGCGGCAGGACCGGCAGGTCGCGGTCACGTTCGCGCTCTACGCCGTACCTCGCGTCGGCGAGCTGTTCCTGTCGCGGCTGCAGAGCCGCTACACCGACCGCCAGCGCGTGCTGGGCGCGGTGCAGCTGTGCTTCGCCGACGCGTCGCGGGCCGACGCCGCCGTCATCGATGCGGGGGTGAGGCTGACGCGGTGGCGCGGCGACCTGCCGGCCAAGGACACCGAGTTCCTCGGCGCGGCGCGCTCGCTGCTCGCGGTGCTGCGCCGGCCGCGCCGCTACGACGCCCTCATCTCCGGCATCGACCGGCCGGTCCTGCTCGTGCACGGCGACCGCGACCGGCTCGTGCCCTTCGCCGCGGCCCAACGCACCGCCACCCGCAACCCCGGCTGGTCGACCGTCTGGCTCGAGGGTGTCGGGCACACGCCGCAGCTCGAGGTGCCCGAGCGGTTCCTCGCGGCGGTCGTGCCCTTCGTGGAGGGCGTCGACGCCGCCGGTGACGCCCGCGCCGCCCACGACGTCCGCCGGCCCACCGCCGGGCCGGCCTGAGCGAGGAGGATGCCGTGGACGCCAACGCCTGGGACGAGCGGTACGCCGCGAGCGAGCTCGTGTGGTCGGCCGAACCGAACCGGTTCGTCGCCGAGATCGTCGGCGCGCTGACGCCTGGCACGGCGCTCGACGTCGCCGCCGGCGAGGGCCGCAACGCCCTGTGGATGGTGCAGCAGGGCTGGACCGTCGTCGCCACCGACTACTCGGCGGTCGCCGTCGACCGGATGCGGGCCCGCGCGGCCGCGCTGCCGGGCGACGTCGCGTCGCGCCTCACGCCGCTCGTGGCCGACGCGACGACGGCCGCACCGGGTGACCCGGCCTCGTTCGACCTGGCGCTCTTCTCCTACCTCCAGCTGCCGCGCGAGCCGATGCGCGCCGCCTTCCGGGCCGGCATCGAGGCGGTCCGCCCCGGCGGGCACGTGGTCGTCGTCTGCCATGCCGGCCGCAACCTCACCGAGGGCTGGGGCGGGCCGAGCTCGCGCGACGTGCTCCACGACCCCGACGAGGTGCTCGACCTCGTCGACGGCCTGCCGGTGGCGGTGGAGCGCTCCGGCATCCGGGTACGGCCGGTGGACACCGACGGCGGCCCCCGTGAAGCCCTCGATACGGTCGTCGTGCTGACCCGGACCTGAGGCCCGGAGGACCCGAGGAGCCCCGCATGCGTATCGGCCTGTTCGCCACCTGCCTCGGCGACGTCCTGTTTCCCGACGTGCCGCGTGCGACGACGGCGCTGCTCGAGCGGCTCGGCCACGAGGTCGTCTTCCCCGCCGACCAGACGTGCTGCGGCCAGATGCACACGAACACCGGCTACCAGCGCGACGCCGTCGGGCTCGTGCGCCACCACGTCGAGGTGTTCGAGCGGGCGCTCGCCGGTGGCGTCGAGGCGGTCGATGCCATCGTCGCGCCGTCGGGGTCGTGCGTCGGGTCGGTGCGCCACCAGCACGCCGAGCTCGCCCGACGCGCGGGCGACGACGCGCTCGCCGAACGGGCCGAGGCCGTGGCCTCGCGCACCTTCGAGCTGTCCGAGCTGCTCGTCGACGTGCTCGGCGTCACCGACGTCGGCGCCTCCTACCCGCACCGGGTCACCTACCACCCGACGTGCCACTCGTTGCGGATGCTCCGCGTCGGCGACCGGCCGCTGCAGCTGCTGCGCGCGGTCCGCGGCATCGACCTCGTCGAGCTCCCCGCGGCCGACTCGTGCTGCGGGTTCGGCGGCACCTTCGCCGTCAAGAACGCCGACACGTCGACGGCGATGCTGGCCGACAAGATGGCGGCGGTGCGCCAGACCCGCGCCGAGGTGCTGACCGCCGGGGACGCGTCGTGCCTCATGCACATCGGCGGCGGCCTGGCCCGGCTGCGGACCGGTGTGCGGCCGGTCCACCTCGCGCAGGTGCTCGCGAGCACGCAGGACGCGCCGTGGGAGGTGGACGCGTGACGACCCACCTCGGGATGCCGGGCCTGCGCCCACCGGCCGGGCAGGGCAACCTCGCCGGCGACGCATCGTTCCCGACCGCGGCGCGCGCGGCTCTCGCCGACACCCAGCTGCGCCGCAACCTCGGGCATGCCACCGCGACGATCCGTGCCAAGCGCGAGTCCGTCGTGGGCGAGGTGCCCGACTGGGAGGCGCTGCGCGACGCCGGTGCCGCGCTCAAGGCCGCGACGATGGCC
>JAEWFB010000355.1 GCA_023389095.1 Actinomycetes bacterium | reverse complement strand
GTCGGCGATGCGCCGCACCTGGTCCCGCCACGCTGGCACGTCGGTGAGCAGCGGCGCGACGACGCCGAACCGGAACGGTCTGGTCATGGCTGGGCGTCGAGCACCGGGTAGCGCAGGTGGGTCACACCGACGCCCGAGACGACCGACGGGTCGCCGAGGAAGGCGGGCATGCCGGCGAGCTGGTCGAAGAGTCGCACCCCGGACCCGAGGAGGACGGCCGAGATGTCGATGCAGAGCTGGTCGACGAGACCGGCGTTGAGGAGTTGCTGGATCGTGTCGGCACCGTGGACGCCGACGGACTTCCCGCCCGCGGCGGCCTTCGCCTGCTGTACGGCGCTCTCGACGCCGTCGGACACGAAGTGCACCGACGAGTCGGGCCGCGGCCACCCCTCGGGCACCTCGTGGGCCAGGACGAAGGCAGGCCCCCACGCGTGGTTGCCACCCCAGCCCTGCGCGACCTCGAAGGTGCGGCGACCGGTGAGCACGGCACCGAGCTCGGACGTCAGGCCGCGGATGTACCGGGCGCTCGGCTCGGACACCCGGAACGTCATCGCGTCCGACCCGCCGGTGCTGACCTCGACGTCGCCCGAGCCGAAGTACCAGTCGAACACCTTCATCACGTCGTCGTCGGGGCCGGCGACGAAGCCGTAGGGACATGGACATGATGGCGATCACGTCGGACACGGCGGTTCCTTCCAGTGGGTTCGCCCCCACGCGGGAGGGGGCCTTCACTCCTGCTACGAAGAAGCCGCCCCGGATCGGACACCCCTGCGTGTGAAGCTGAAGTGGGTGACGCCGCTGGGCGAGGAGATCGCCTCGACGTCGTAGTCGTCGTCGAAGGCCTCGAGGCCGTCCCAGAGGCGGACGCCGCGGCCGAGCAGGATCGGGACCTGCACGAGGTGCATCTGGTCGACGAGCCCGGCAAGGAGGAAGTCGCGCACTACCGTGACGCCACCGCCGATCCGCACGTCCTTGCCGTCGGCCGCCGCGCGAGCCGTCTCCAGCGCCTCGGCGGGAGTGGCCTCGAGGAAGTGGAACGTCGTGCCGCCCTCCATCTCGATCGGGGACCGCGGGCGGTGGGTGAGCACGAAGGTGGGGGTGTGGAACGGCGGGTTCGGGCCCCACCAGCCCGTCCAGTCCGGGTCGTCCTGCCAGCCGGGCGGGCCGAACTTGTTGGCACCCATGATCTCGGCGCCGAAGCCGTGGTCGTGGGGCTCTGCGAAGGCGTTGTCCACGCCGGTGGTGCCGCCCGCGCCCCACGACCGGGTGGCCATCATCCACTGGTGGAGGCGCTGCCCCGCATGGCCGAACGGGGCCTCGAGGCTCTGCGGCTCGCCGGTGCCGAAGCCGTCGAGGGAGATCGAGAAGTTGGAGATCCGTGTGAGCGACATCCGCGCCCTCCTGGGTCGTCGACTGCACTGTGGGCTCTGTCTGGTGGGCCCTTGCAGCCTAGGGGCACGCAGGGCGGGAACCGGCCCTCGGTGCTGGGGCAATCCCGGCCGTGCGGGCGGCCGCTCGGGCGGGCGACAGGGGTCGAACCGGGTGGCTCCGGCGTAGCGTGGTGAGTTCGAGGAGTCGCCGGCTGCACAGGAGGGATGTGCGCACCGTGTGGAATCGGACTGAGGCCCAACAGGATCGGCACGCGAGGCCATGACCTACCTCTGGGTCGGGGTCGGTTGTGTCCTCGCGCTAGGCATCGGGCTCATCGTGTGGGGCTCGATGACGGGTCCGGGGTCGTCCGGGGAGGACGTGTCCGCGCGGCGCGGCCGCCAGGCGCAGATCGGTGCGCTGCTCGCGGGGCTCGCGCTGGTGGTGCTCGTGGTCGCCTACCTCACGGCCCCCTGGCCCTAGGCCGGACGCTCCCCCGTACGTCGACGCGTCGAGCCGTCGAGGCGTCAGCCGTCGCGCGGGTCACCAGCGCCCGCGGTGCACGACCTCGTCGAACGGGCGCCGGTCCAGCCGCTCGATGACGGCCAGGGGCCGGTCCGCGGGGTAGCCGACGGAGAGCAGGTACGCGAGGAACCGCCCCTCGGGGAAACCGAGGACGGCCCGGGCCTGGGCCTGGTCCGCGGCCGCGGCGTGACCGGTGCCGACGCCGAGATCGGCAGCGGCGACCGTCATCGCGTAGGTCGCCTGGCCGAGGTCGTACTGGAGGAGCGCCGACTGCCGCTCGTCCGTCGGCTCCGGCGCGACGATCGCGATCGCGGCCGCCGCGCCGGCGACGTGTCTGGCGCCCTGCCAGACCTTCGAGAGCTCCACGAGCTGCGCCCGGTCGGTGACGAGCACGAAGTCCCACGGCTGCCAGTTGCCAGCCGAGGGGGCGCGCCGCCCCGCGTCCAGGATCCGGTCGAGGGCCTCGTCCGGAACCGGCCGCTCCGTGAACTGCCGAACATTTCGTCGCGCCCGCAAGGCGTCCCACGTCTCCACGAAGCCATGGTGCGCCTCAGGGGCTCGGATGGCCATCGCCCGCCTGCGGCGGGCCGGCCTCACGCGTCGATCCGGTGACCGCTGAACGCGCCGGTGCCGGAGTCGACCATGGCGCCCGAGGGGTCGAACACCGCGAAGTCGTAGCTGCCGCTGATCTTTCCGTGGTGGACGCTCCCGTGGAACCGAACGCGGATCGTCACCCCCGGGCCGCCGGGGCCACCGGCCTGACCCGTCCAGAACGTCCCCTTGAACCCTCCGCCGTTGCGCCGGTCCCAGGTGCCCGTGCCGGGGGGACCAGCCGGGGAGATGTCGTGGCTGATGAAGACGCCACCGCCCGCGAAGCTGATGACGGCCGACACCTGCGTCTGGTCGGCGGGCGGGTCGTCCTTCCGGTTGATGACCCAGCTGCCCGTGAGGCTGGAGCCTCCGCTACCCCCGCCGCTGTCGGTGGCCGAGGCCGACGAGGCCCCCGCCACGCCCCCGATCGCCACCGCGCCCGCGGCGCCTGCTCCCAACAGCACCCGACGCCGGTTCATCACGTGCTCCTCCATGGTGACCTCCTGTTCATCGAGACCCGACAAAGGACATGCCGATCCTCCAGATTCGACCTCGGTGGACGGCTGGTCAAGAGTCCGGCTGCTCTCCACGCGGCATGGGTGAGAAGTCGGATTTGACAGCGACACTTGGGAATTCGGGCGATTGATCGGGACAAGCAGGGGTGGCATGCGGTGCCGGGAGCCCGTTCGTTGACACGCCCCGCCGAGCGGCGCGACACTCGCGGTTGGGGGGATTGAAGGGGTCATCATGTCCTGGAACCTCAAGGGTGACTACGTCGAGACGTGCTCGTGCGAGCTCATGTGCCCGTGCAACCTGTCCCTCGACCACGGGGCGACGTACGACTTCTGCCGGGTGACCTTGGTCTTCGACATCGGCGAGGGGGTCGTCGACGGAACGGACGTCGCCGGCCGCAGGGTCGTGCTGGTCGCGGACACGCCGAAGGTCATGACGGAGGGCAACTGGCGGGTCGGTGTCTACGTCGACGAGCGCGCCAGCGACGACCAGTTCGAGCGGCTCGTGCAGGTGTTCAGTGGACAGCTGGGCGGGCCGATGGCCGGGCTGGCTCCACTGATCGGGGAGATGCTGGGTGTCGAACGGGCCGCCATCGAGGTGGACCACGACGGGCTGCGTCACCGGGTCCGGGTCGGCGACGCGATCGACTTCGAGATCGAGGACGTCGTGCCGTTCGGGGTGGACACGGGCGAGCCGGTGCGGTTCTCCGGGATGTTCCATCCGGTGGGGTCCGACCTGACGATGGCCGAGGCGAAGAGCTCGAGCATCGACGCCTTCGGGATCACCTACGCGGGGAAGACCGGGCTGTCGAAGTCCGGCTTCTCATGGGCCGCCTGACCGGAGCGACCCGGCAGGGTGCGGCCCGCCCTGCCGACCCGGGGCTCCGTCCCGCCTACGCCGCGGTCCGTGCCCATGTGGTGCTCGTGTCGGTCCTCGTCGTGCTCGCCGCGGCCGGGTGGTGGTGGACGGTCGAGCAGATGCGCGGGATGGACCAGGGTCCGTGGACCGCGCTGGGCACCTTCGGTTGGTTCCTCACGGTGTGGGTCGTGATGATGGCCGCGATGATGTTCCCGTCGGTGGCCCCGACGGTGGCACTGTTCTCGCGGATGAGCAGGACGTCGTCGGCGCCGGTCGCCTTCGTCGTCGGCTACCTGGCCACCTGGGCCGCGGCAGGCGTCGTCGCCTTCGTGCTCGGGATCGTCGCGGGGCGCGTCCTGCCCGACCTGCGTTGGGACGCCGGAGGCCGGGCCCTCACGGTGGGGACGCTGCTGCTGGCCGCGGTGTACGAGCTGACGCCGCTCAAGCGGGTCTGCCTGAACAAGTGCCGGAGCCCGCTCGGGCTGCTGCTCGGGTCGTGGCGCGACGGGTGGTCGGGGGCTCTGCGGATGGGAGTGCGCAACGGCGCCTGGTGCGTCGGGTGCTGCTGGGCGCTGATGCTCTCGCTCTTCGCCCTGGGCGTCATGAGCCCGGTGTGGATGGCGGGCGTCGCCGTCCTCATCGCGGTGGAGAAGGTCCTCCCCTGGCGCCGGGCCGCGACGTTCGGCACGGCACTGGTGCTCCTCGGGCTCGGTGTGCTCGTGCTCGTGGCGCCGCAGGCCGTCCCGTGGCTCACCGTTCCGGCGCCGGGCCCCATGCCGATGTGACGGCCGGTCAGCGCAAGGCTCGTCCGGTCGTCGGTACCGGCGTCGGTACCGGCGCCGACACCGGCTCGATCTCGATGAGGTTCGTGACCGCGACGACGCCGATGGTGGCGCGAACGGCCCTCTCGGCGGCCTCCCGCTGGTCTCCGGAGTCGACCCAGCCGGTGAGCAGCACCCGGCCGTCGTGGACCGTGAAGCGGACGGCGCCCCGGGGGACGTGCGTCACCGAGGCGAGCGCCCGAGCTGCGGATCGCACGAGGTCGACGTCCTCGCAGCCCGGCCGGAGCCGGACCACCATCTCGTCCGCGAGGGCCAGCAGCCCCTCGGCCCGGAACGCCGCGCGCAGGACCGCCTCCTTCTCGAGGTCGGTGTCCACCTCGCCGGAGAGGGTGACGGCTCCGTCGGTGACCGCGACGCCGACCCGGTCCGGGTCGACGTCGGAGGCGCGGCGCAGCTGGTCCGTGACCCGGTTCTTCAGCGCGTGGTCGGTGCAGTACAGATCGTCGCCCACCCTTCGATGATGCGCCGGTAGGAAGTCGCCGGACAAGGGTCATCGGCCCCGACGTGACCGACCAGACGCGCGCTGTCCCCGGACCGTCGCGTCGGCCCTGAGGCCCGACGCGGCGTAGGCCGCGTCGACGAGCTCGGCGTTGCCCACCGACCAGTCGGCATCGGTGAGCACAGGAGTGCCGTACCGCACGGCCGAGGCGAAGGCCTCGAGCTGGTAGGTGTAGCTGGTCCGGGTGCCGAGGTGCTCGACGACCTCCGGCTGCCCGTCCCGGCACAGCACGAGCGCGTCGTCCTCGTGCGGCACCGCGAACATCGGCACGACGAGCTCCCCGGTCGACCCGATGACCGTCAGCGACATGTCACGGTCGGCCGAGTCCATGTCGCTGCCCGCCAGGCCCGTCGCCCCGGACGGGAACGAGAGGTCGGCGAAGAGGCGCTCGTCGACGCCCGGGTGCCCGGCACGCACATCGGCCCGGGCGGCGACGACGCGCGGCTCGCCGCCGGCGAAGCGTCCGAGCAGCCGCGCGCACGAGAGCGCGTAGCAGCCGAGGTCCATCGTGGCGCCGCCGCCGAGCTCGCGCGACCAGCGCGGGTCCTCGTCCGGCGGCGCCGCCATCCTCAGCACCGCCTCGATGCGCTGCACCTGCCCGACCGCGTCCTCCGTCAGCAGGGTGCAGACCCGCTGGAACAGGGGGTGGTACGGGTAGTGGAACGCCTCCATGAACACGACGCCCGACGCGTGGACGGCGTCGCGGACGCGTCGGGCCTCGGCGGCGTCGAGCGCCGACGGCTTCTCGGCGAGCACGTGCTTGCCCGCCTCGGCCGCGCGGACGTTCCACTCGGCGTGGAACGCGTTGGGCAGCGGGTTGTAGACCGCCTCGACGTCGGGGTCGGCGAGCACGTCCGCGTAGGACTGGAGCACGCGCTCGATGCCGTGCTCCGCCGCGAACGACTCGGCCCTGGCCGCATCGCGGGCGGCGACGGCCACGAGCCGGTTCCCGGTTGCCGCGGCCGGCGCGACCACGCTCAACGACGTGATGCGCGCGGCCCCGAGGATCCCGAGGCGCAGCGGCTCTTCCGTCGGAGAGCTCGCCACCGTCAGATGCCCTTCTCCGCCTCGATGAGGGTGTTCGCCGCGAACCGCAGGCCCTCGAGCTGGTCGAGCTCCAGGTCCTCGTGCTCGATGTTGACCGGCATGTCGGGGTCGACCTTGTGCAGGGCCCGGAGGAACTCGGTCCAGTACGCCGTGTCGTGCCCGCGACCGACGGCGACGAAGTCCCACGACG